>JAZNEZ010000001.1:0-7678 GCA_045588875.1 Candidatus Scatosoma sp.
CTCAAACGACAACGAAAACGTCGTCCATTCGTTTTTACGCTTCGCCACCGACGTTTGAATATTCCCGTCGCCCACGTTCTTTTTATCCGATTTCGCCTTTTCCGCGTCCCTGCCGATATTCGAAAAATCAGGCGTGGATAACGGTTGCAATTTCAAAGCGCTTTCCACGATCGCAAGCAACCGCTCGCCGTATTCGCGTTCGCAAACGCCTGCCTCGATCGCGATTTTCGTTTCCAGCCACATGCCGTATAACACGCTCTCGCCGTGGGAAAGCCCCTGCGCAAGCTCGATCGCGTGCCCCGTGGTATGCCCCACGTTCAAGCACTTTCGCTCCCCCGTTTCCTTTTCGTCCGATTCCACCACGCGCGCCTTGTGCTCAATACATGCGATAATAAGATCGGTTAAAAAATCCAGCTTGTCAAGCTTGTCCAGATTACTTTCCAACGCGTCGAAAATTGCACCGCTCAAAGCCGCGTATTTCACGATCTCGCCCACGCCACATTTAACCTCGCGCGCAGGCAACGTTTTCAAAAACGTAGGATCAACGAGCACCTCGCAGGACTGATAAAACGCCCCGACGATATTTTTCACACCGCCAAGATCGACCGCCGTCTTTCCACCCACACTGCTATCTACTTGCGATAATAAAGTCGTGGGTATCTGTACGCAAGAAATGCCGCGCATATACAGCGCCGCCGCAAGACCGCCGATATCCCCGATCACGCCGCCGCCGACGGCAAACAAACGCGAAGTGCGATGCAGCCCTGCCGCCGCCATTTTCTCCAAAATCGCGTTCAGGGATTGAAAATTTTTATTCTCTTCCCCTGCCTCTAACACGAAAATTTCCGCGCCCGAAAAATACGCACGGAAAAAGCTCGGATACAGCTTATACACGTTGTCGTCCGTAAGAACGAAATTTTTCTGCCCGTTCGTCAGCAAAGGCAACCGCGTTTGCACCGCGTCCGTGCCCACGTAGATTGTACTCGCCATACTCGGCGTTTTCAAGCAAATTTTACGCATACTTTTTGCTCCCGTTCACGGCAATTTTTCATACCGCTCTTGCACTTCCTCTATCGTATCTCCCCCAACCCTTTCGGAAATCACGTCGGCAAGCACCTGTGCCACCACCGCCTCCGCGATAATTTCCAACGCAAAGATCGCGCACACGTCGCTCCGCTCGGAGGCAGCTTTCGTTTGTTCTTTGGTTGCATAATCCACCGTCCGCAAGCCCTGCATAAGCGTAGGAATCGGTTTCATAGCCACACGGAGCACGAGCTCCTCGCCGTTGCTCATACCCCCCTCGATACCTCCTGCGCGGTTGGTTTCGCGGTAGTAACCTTTTTGGCTATCGTAAAATATCTCGTCGTGGATATCCTTTCCACTCGTGCTTGCCACTTGGAATCCTGCGCCGATTTCCACGCCTTTCACCGCTTGAATACTCATAAGCCCCTGCGCCAAACGCGCGTCCAACTTTTCCGCGTACGTCATCACGCTACCAAAGCCGCTCTTCAAGCCTTTCACGCGTACTTCCACCACGCCACCTGCCGTGTCCCCCTGCTTTTTCAATTCGGCAATCTTTTCCATAGCAAGCTGTTCCGCTTGCGTATCCAGCATACCCGTCTGCGTGGTTTTTGCGCGCGAAAGTTGGTTGAACGCATACCTGCCCCTATCTTTCACACCGCAAATCTCTGAAACGTAACCGCCGATCTCCACGCCGAGCGCGGATAAATATCCCTTATAAACACCGCCTGCCGCCACACGGATCGCCGTTTCACGCGCCGAGGCACGCTCTAAAATATTCCGTGCGTCCGTTTGCCCAAACTTCAAAACACCCGTTAAATCGGCGTGCCCAGGGCGTACTTTCGTCAGACTTTTCTTCGCCATCACGCTTTCGTCGCAATCGCCACTCGACATACAATTAGACCAGTTTTCAAAGTCCTTGTTATAAACACATAAACACACGGGACTGCCGAGCGTTTCGTTATTCCGTACGCCCGTCAATATTTCCACTTGATCACGCTCGATCTTTTGGCGCGCGCCACGCCCAAAACCGCTTTGCCTTAAAGCAAGCTCTTCGTTGATCTTTTCCACGTCTATTTTCAAATGCGCGGGTAAACCCTCAATAATCGCCACGAGCGCTTTGCCGTGCGATTCTCCCGCCGTCGTCAATTTCATATCCGCCTCCTGTTAATTCCCTGCTAAAAACTCGAACTCACCGTTTGCATAATCGACGGTAACACGCTGTCCGCCACGTACTTTTCCAAGGAGTATTTCCTCAGAAAGTCTGTCCTCAATCCGCCGTTGGATCACCCTCTTTAACGGTCTTGCACCGTATTGCGGTTCGTACCCCTCGCGCACGAGCGCCGTCAACGCGCTCTGCGTTACCGTAAGCGTAATACCGCGTTGCTCTGCCAAACGCTTGGCAAGCCCCGCAACGATCTTACCGCCGATACGCTCGCAATCGCTCTCGGACAAACGATGGAACACGATCACGTCGTCCAAACGGTTCAAAAATTCGGGCTTAAACTTTTCTTTCAGGGCTTTCGTAATATTCTCTTTCATAGAATCGTACTGCTTTTCGCCCACTTCCTCGCGATTACTGCCAAAGCCGTAAACACCCGTACGCTCGCTCTGTGCCACCGTAGCGCCGACGTTGGAGGTGAGAATAATCACGGCGTTCTTAAAGCTTACCGTCCTGCCCTTGCTGTCCGTCAAACGCCCGTCGTCCAAGATCTGCAAAAGCAGATTGAACACGTCGGGGTGCGCCTTTTCAATCTCGTCAAAGAGTAACACACAATAGGGCTTGGAACGCACCTTATCGGTGAGCTGTCCCGTCTGCATATCCTCGTACCCCACGTACCCAGGGGGCGCGCCGATCAGCTTAGACACCGACTGTTTTTCCATATATTCGCTCATATCCAAACGAATCATCTGTTCTTCCGAGCCGAACATTGCCTCGGCAAGCGCCTTGCAAAGGTCGGTTTTACCCACCCCCGTAGGCCCGACGAAAATAAACGAACCGATCGGGCGCGAGGGATCTTTCAAGCCTGCACGCGCACGGCGAATGGCTTTCGACACCGCACTCACCGCCTCGTTCTGCCCGATAATACGCCTGTGTAGATCATCTTCGAGGCGCATCAGCTTTTCGCCCTCTTCCTGCGTGATTTTCGTGAGCGGAATTTTCATTCTGGCACTAATGATTGCCGCCACCTGCTCTCTGCCGATCGCAAACCGACCGTCCGCTAAAACGAGTGGAGATTGCGCGCGTTTGAGCGCGGCGATCTTGTCCTGTGCCTTTCGCATACTTTCAAACGCCGCCGTAGCAAGCGCGTATTCCCCACGCCGCTCACGCAGCTTTCTTTCCGTTTCCAAATCGAGGACTTCCTTTTCCAGCTCTTTCAGCTCCATACCCCCGTCCTCTAAAATACGCACGCGCGCCGCCGCCTCGTCGATCAAATCAATCGCTTTGTCGGGCAAGAAACGGTCGGTGATATATCGCGAGGAAAGCTTGACCGCCGCCTCGATTGCCTCGTCGGTGATCACGATACCGTGATGCGCCTCGTACTTTTTGCGTAACCCTTTCAAGATCGCGATTGCGTCCGTTTCCGAGGGTTCTTCCACGTGTACGGGCGTAAATCGGCGCTCTAATGCGCTGTCCTTTTCGATATATTTGCGGTATTCTTCAATCGTCGTCGCGCCCACGACTTGCAAATCGCCACGCGCGAGCATCGGCTTTAAGATATTCGCCGCGTCCATACCGTTATCCGACGACGAGCCTGCGCCGACGATAGTGTGTATCTCGTCGATAAAGAGCACCACGTCGCCGTCCTCCATCACCGCGCCCATCAAATCTTTCAAGCGCTCCTCAAAATCGCCGCGATACCGCGCGCCTGCAAGCATTCCTGCGATATCGACCGAGAACACCGTTTTATTATATAACTGTTCGGGCACGTCGCCGTCTACGATCATCTGCGACAGCCCCTCTACGATCGCACTTTTCCCTACCCCAGGTTCGCCGATCAGCACGGGGTTGTTTTTCATACGTCGCGAAAGCACCTGCACGACCTTTTCAATCTCTTTTTTCCTGCCGATCACGGGATCGATTTTGCCACGTCGCGCCCGTTCGGTCATATCCGTTCCGTAGGCGGCAAGCTTTTCCACCGCCGCGCTCTTTTTGGGCGCAGAGGCAAACGCGTTCCCCTTTTCCAAGGTCGTCGAGCGTATTTCCTCTTTCCTTTGCGCGGCCGCCTGCATACTGCCCCCGTCCTCTTTCAAAGGATCGGTATGGAAAGTTTCCACTTCGAGCTCCCCGAACGCCTTTTTGTTTTTCAAGGCTTTGAGCGCGCGCTCCGTTTTTTCTTTCAATAGGGAAATATCCACAAACTTTTTCAACAGCGCGACGGCGAAACAGTCCTCCGTTTCCAAAATAGCGTACAGCATATGCGCCGTACCGGCTAACGTTTCCGTTTCCTCGGACAATAACACCGCCCGATCGTACATTTTTTGCGTACGAGGCGTTAAACCGTCGTACTTGGAATTTTTGTCCAACTTTTTGAAAAAGATATCCTCGTACTCCGCTTTCGTAACCCCCTCGCCGGTCAATAAGCCATAAGCGACGCATTCAGGCAAGCATAAAAAGGCGTAGATAAAATGCTCGCTACCCACGTATCTCGCGCCCTTTTCCAGCGTGATTTCGTTTGCCGTTTTCAAGGCTTTTCTGAAATTTTCCGATGCTCTCGTTAAAGGATACATATCTTTTCCCTTCGTAAATTTTTATCAATCGGCGCGTACGACGAGCTCTGGCAACACCTTGCGCATAATTTCCGCACGCATCAAATCGCAATCGTATTCACTTTCGCCTCGCAAGCCGTTTTCCAAGCGAAAGGACGCAGGGCGCATATCCGCTATAAAATCGTTCAAATCCTGCACGTTTCGAGCCTTGAAAAACCCGAGCGCCACTCCCAGCTTTACGCGCACCATACTATCCGTTAACTCTTTCAAGGAAAGCACCGCACAGTTCGTGAGCGCGCCGTAAGCGCGCAAGCACTCGTCTTTGAGGGGTATTTTTTGCTCTTGGAGCATCTTTTCCCTCGCGCGCAATTCCAAGTCGCAGAGTGTCATGGTCATACGCACCATCTGGTCGAGAATATCGCTCTCCGATTGCCCCAACGTGCGCTCGTTGCTTACCTGATACGCATATCCCTCTGCCGCCGTACCCTCGCCGAACACACCGCGAACGGTCAAACCACCTGCCTTTAAGGTGGGCAAAAATTCTTTGAGCTCGTTGCTTTTGGCAAGCGCGGGCAAAAACATCATCACCGAGGCACGCATACCCGTCCCAAGATTGCTCGGACACGCCGTCAAATACCCAAGCTTTTTATCGTACGCAAAATCGAGCTTTGCGCCCAACCCCTCGTCGATCGCGCTGATCCGCTCGTACGCCTTGTATAGATCAAACCCCTTATAAATATACTGCTCGCGCAAATGATCTTCCTCGTTGACCATAACGGAGGTAGACTTATCCGCGGAAAGAAACGCCGCCGCCAAGCCCTTTCTTCGAATGAGCGCAGGACTGATGAGGTGTTGTTCTTGGAGTAACGTTGCCTCTTCTCTTGTCAGCTTTCCCATATCCTGCTTTTCAAACTCGTCGAGCTCCTTTAAGCTGCGTTCGACGAGGTACACGATTTCGCTTGCAAGCTTTTGATCGAGCTTTTCGGGAAACGGATAAGCGGCAAGATTACGCGCAAGCCGAATACGCGTAGACGTTACGATCGTTTGTATGAAAGCGGGCGTGTGCGCCATACGAAATCCTCCTCTCCGTCTATGCTTTCCTGTAAGTGCAACAACCGTTCGGTATATAAGCGCGCCGTTTCGAAATCCTCCTCACCGTTGAGCTTTTCCACGATGGTTTTAAGCTCGTTCACTCTTCTTGCCACGCGCTCGGTTTCGCCGCCGATAGGGCTTTTCCCCTGATGCGCCGCACCGCCCTGCATTTTGACGATCACGCTCGCAAGCGCGGAAGAAAACGTTTCATAGCATTTCACGCACCCCACGAGATTACGCTTTTTCAGCTCGTCCAACGCTGTGCCGCAATAAGGACATACGGACGCAGTTTCCCCGTCCGTTTCCCCCTCGTTTTCCGCGACGATAAATAAGCGGTGATAACAGTCAAGACAATAATAATCGACCGTTTTCTTGCCCTTTTTGATCTGTTCGTACGTTTTCGTCGCTTGATTTTTTCTGCAATTTCCGCACAGCATATCAAACCTTTTCCACCGTTTTTTTGCGTTTTTTCTCGCCGTTCTTTTTGAAGATAGAACGGAAGAACACCCAAAAGATTTCCAAAACCTGCAAGGGGATACCGATCAAGAACAAGCACCAAAGCGCGCCGTAGCCAAACCCGAAAAAGAGGGCAAGCTCACGCACGGTACAATATACGCAGGTAATCGACACCCATACCAAAGCGGAAACGAAAACGAAATTCCATAAACGGTATTTCCATATCCCCGTGTATACGATGAGCACGATCGCGTTGGCAAACACCGCGTATAAAAACGCGAGCCAATTCGCGCCGTCGGGATTTGCGATTTGCGCGATCACGAAAATACAGGTTGCCGCGAGCCATACGATACCGCTCGATAAAAGCATAATAAATAAGTGCAAGCCATTGCGTTTCTTTTTCGCAACCGCACTTTGTGGCATAGGCGCAGGCTCGTCGCCGACGAGATCGTTCAAGGTTACGCCGTATAATTTAGCGAGCTCCAATAAAATATAAATATCGGGCACACCGCCTGCCGATTCCCATTTAGAAACGGATTTATCGGAGTAATTGATCTTCTCGGCAAGCTCCGCTTGGGTAAGCCCTGCGTTCTTTCTGTAATATATTAAATTTTTCGCAATTTTCTCGTTAATTTCGCGTGTATTTTCCATAATCCTATAATAACATTTTTTTTGCGATTCGTCAAGCAGGTAGGGGCAGTTTCCGTTATTTTTATGCCCTTGCGCCCCTTTTATTACTTATAAGAAAAGGATTTCCGCACTTGGAAACCCTTTCTTTCGTCGTTCGTATCCTCAATACGCTCTGGCATACACGATCACGTGCTCGGCTTTCTCACCGCACACGGCGCATTTTTCTTTCGTTTCGCCCTCTGCGTATACGCGCGCCGTCGCCGCCGTTTCTTCCTTGACTTTATCCTCGCACGCTCGGCAACCGCACCAACCGGCTTTCACGAAATTGCCGTTCTCTACGCCTGCCAAAATACCTTTCATATCGTCCGCGTACACGATACGCTCGTCCCTGCGCGCACGCGCCTTTTGGAGCATATCCTTTTGCACGCTCGCAAGCAATTCTTTCACGCTCTCCACCGCGTTTTCCAAAGGCAATTCCACCTTTTCCAAGGTATCACGACGTGCGCAAAGCATCTTGCCTGCCTCGATATCGCGAGGACCGAGTTCAATACGCACGGGCACGCCTTTCATTTCCCATTCGTTGAACTTCCACCCGGGGCTGTTATCGCTGTTATCAAACGTTACTCTAATACCTGCCCCCTCCAATTCCGCTTTGAGCGCCTCGCAAGCCTCCACAACGCCGCCCTTTCTTGCGGCAATGGGTACGATCACGCACTGCACGGGCGCAACGACGGGCGGCAACACCAAACCGCGTTCGTCGCCGTGCGTC
>JAZNEZ010000002.1:0-7263 GCA_045588875.1 Candidatus Scatosoma sp.
AACCGCAAAAGTTACGTTCGAGGGCGCCTGTCCCACCTTGAAAAACGATTTGGAGTTGGCGACGTTCGTAAAAGAACAAGCGGAAAAATTACTTGGAAAAGACAAGGTGTTTACCACGGACGGTCGGGGCGGCGGCTCGGAGGATTTTGCGTATATTTCCCACGAATTGCCCTCGGTGCTTGTCGTGCTGTCGGCAGGGGAGTTAAAAAATGGCTACCGCTATCCCCTGCATCACCCGAAAACGGCGTTCGACGAAAGCGTTTTATCAATCGGCAGTAAGCTTTACGCGCATATCGCGGAAGAATGGCTTGCAAACCGTTGATTTATAAAGAAAAATTTGGTATAATAAAATAAGGAGGACGAAAGCGTGAAAAAACGGGGTTGGTTAATCGTCAACGGATTTTTACAGGGCGTAAAATACGACGAAATGTATTCGCTTTTGCAAGCGGCGGCGAAAAAGCGCGGCGTGGATTTGCTTTGCAAGCGCAACGACGAGCTGATTTTTTCCGTCGGGGCAATTCCAAACGACCTGCCCGATTTCGTACTCTTTTGGGATAAGGACACACCGCTTGCGCGCGCGTTCGAGCGTGCAGGCGTGCCCGTATTCAATTCCGCGCGCGCGATAGAAATTTGCGATAATAAAATACGCACGGCGGAAGTTTTGACGGCAAAGGGCGTGAAAACCCCGAAAACGGTGTTTGCGCCCAAGACCTTCGAGGGGATAGGGTATACGCGCACCGATTTTATCCACCGCGCCGAAAAAACGCTCGGCTATCCTATGGTAATCAAAGAGGCGTACGGCTCGTTCGGAAAACAAGTGTATCTGGCAAACGATTTTTCCGAGGCAGTTTCGATTGTCGAAAAAATCGGGCATAAAGAATTTTTAATGCAAGAATTTATCGGGGAAAGCCGCGGCAAAGATATTCGCGTGAACGTCGTGGGGAAGAACGTAGTCGCGGCAATGCTCCGTTATAACGAAACGGATTTCCGCTCCAACGTAAGCGGTGGTGGCAAAACGCAGAGCGTAACCCTCACGCAAGAGCAAGAACAAATCGCGCTCGACGCGTGCAAGGCTTGTGAAACGGATTTTGCAGGGGTGGACGTATTGTTTGGTAAGGACGGCGCGCTCGTTTGTGAGGTTAATTCGAACCCTCATTTCAAAAGTACTCTCGATTGTACGGGGGTGGATATGAGCGAGCACGTGCTCGATTATATCCTTGAAAAATTATGAACGGCTGGCTTATATACGATCAAATAGGCGCAAGCCGAAATCAATGGTTTATCCACCGCTTGATCGACGAGGCGAAAACGTATAGCGTGGACTTGCAACTTCGGCTGATGGACGAAATAGAAACTGCCCCGTTGCCCGACTTTGCAATTGTGCGCACGATCGCGCCGAAAGTCAATCAACGCTTGGAAGCGCAGGGCGTTAGGACGGTGAATAATTATAAAACGGCGAACGCCGCTTGCGATAAATGGGAAACGTATTTGCTTTGTAAAAAGCTGGGCTTGCCCGTTTTGGAAACCTCGCTTGCCGAAGAGGGTACGGGCGAATTTCCAAAGGTACTCAAAGCAAGAAACGGGCACGGTGGCTCGGAAGTATTTTGGGTAGAAAACCGCAAGCAGGTGCAGGCAAAAACGGAAAAAGAAAAAAAATATATCCTGCAACGCCCGTCGGACACGCTCGGCAGGGATATGCGGATATATGCAATCGGGGGCGAGATCGTCGCGGCGGTGTTGCGCCAATCGGACAGCGATTTTCGGAGCAATTTTTCCCTCGGTGGCAGAGTCAGTCTTGTAAAAGCGGACGAAACGCAGAAAGAGATTGTAAAAACGCTGTATAACGAGCTGAAATTCGATTTCGTAGGCATTGATTTTCTACCCCATAAAGGGGGTTGGGTGTTAAACGAGATCGAGGACGCCGCAGGCACGAGAATGTTGTATCAATGTTCGGATATCGATATCGTCAAACCGTTTATGCAACACGTTATAGAAAAAGGCAGGTAACGCTATACCTGCCTTATCTTTTACTTTTTCAATTCGAGCGTGCGTTTGTACGCCGCCTCTACCGCGTCCATCGCGGCGTTTCGAAAGCCTGCCCGTTCCAAGGCGTGTATGCCTGCAATCGTCGTCCCCCCAGGGGAGCATACCGCGTCTTTGAGGTCGGCAGGGTGTCCGTAGGTAAGTAGCATTTTCGCCGCACCGAATAGCGTTTGCGCCGCGTACGTCGCCGCCTTGTCGCGCGGTACGCCACATTCCACCGCACCGTCAGCGAGCGCCTCCGCAAACGCGTACACGAACGCAGGGCCACAGCCAGAGAGCGCGCTCGCCGCGTCGATCTTGCTTTCGGGGAGCTTATCCAAAACGCCTGCCTTGGCAAAACAAGCAAGGAATTTTTGTTCTTGGTCGGCAGAAACGCCGAGCACGTCGTATAAAATCATACCTTCGCCCACTTGCGCAGGGGTGTTGGGCATAATACGGATCACGGGTAATTCCGCGCCGATATACGAGCGTATCGCGGCGATAGATAAGCCTGCCGCCATCGTGATTACGACCGCGTCCGTTCTTGCTTTGAGTTCGCTTGCAAATCCTGCGATCGTTTCCTGCATATTCTGCGGTTTCACGCCGAGCACGATAAACTCACTTTCCGTTGCGATCTCCTTTGCCGAAACCGCCGCCGCACCGCATTCGTTGGCGAGCGCGAGGGCTTTTTTCTCGTCGTAATCGCAAAGCGCGATCTTCTTTCCGTCCACGGCTTTTGCCACCGCACGCACGAGCGCGCCGCCCATATTGCCACAGCCGATAAAACCAAGGGTATATTTCATAACTATTATTCCTTTTTTATTATTTGTTATTTAATATTTACTGTTATCTGATTTGTCCGTTCCCACGCACGATATATTTATAAGAAGTAAGCTCTTCCAAGCCCATAGGTCCGCGCGCGTGTAATTTTTGTGTGGAAATACCGATCTCGCAACCCTTACCGAACTCGCCGCCGTCGGTGAAACGGGTAGACGCGTTCACGTACACCGCCGCGCTATCCACGGCAAGCGCAAACGCCTCGGCAACTTCCTCGTTTTCGGTTACGATCCCGTCGCTGTGCCCCGTCGAGTGCAGGGAAATGTGTTCGATTGCCTCTTGCGCGGAATCAACGACTTTCACGGCAAGGATATAATCCAAAAATTCCGTATCGAAATCGGTTTCGCTTGCTTGCACGCCGCCTATGATCTTATAAGCCCTTTCGTCGCAACGCAGTTCCACGGGCTGTAAGCCTTTTTCTAAACGCGTATCGCAAAGCCGCGATTTCAAGAGAGGCAGGAATTTTTCCGCGACCGCCTCGTGTACCAAACACACCTCCTCGGCGTTGCACACGGACGGACGGGAGGTTTTCGCGTTGTCGATAATGGCAAGCGCTTTGTCGAAATCTGCCGTTTCGTCCACGTAGATATGGCAAATACCCGTACCCGTCTGAATACAAGGCACTTTGGCGTTCTCCACGCACGAACGGATAAGTCCTGCACCGCCACGGGGGATCAAAGCGTCCACGTACCCAACGGCGGTCATCAGCGCGGTTGCGCTTTCACGCGAGGTGTCCTCGGGCAGGTTGATAAAATTCTCGTCCACGCCCACTTTGGTAAGCGCACCGCGGAGCAATTTTACGATTGCCGCGGAAGAAAAGTAAGCGTCCTTACCGCCGCGGAGCACGCACGCGTTGCCGCTTTTGAAACAGAGCGCCGCCGCGTCCGAGGTAACGTTCGGTCTGCTTTCGTAGATAATACCGACCACGCCGAGAGGCACGCGCGTTTTGGTAACGGAAAGCCCGTTGGGTAAAACGCTGTTTTCTAAAACCTTTCCGACGGGATCGGGCAGAGCGACGACCTCGCGAATGCCTTTCGCCATCGCAAAAATACGCTTTTCGTCCAAACGCAAGCGATCGAGCATCACGTCGGGCAAAACGCCCTTTGCGTTTTTAAGATCGACTTCGTTCGCGGCGAGGATTTCTACAACGCCCGATTCCAAAGCGTCTGCCATAGCAAGCAGAGCGGCGTTTTTTATTTCCGTCGTTAAAGCGGAGGATTTCCGCGCCGCCGCTTTCGCACCGATTAAAATTTCTTTTATCGATTTCATTTTGAAAAAAACCTCGTGTAATTTCCTTGCTTGCCCGCCACGATATCGTAGAGCAGGGCAGGGGACTTGCCGTTGGCGATCACCATATCACAGTTGCCTTTTGCGCAGATTTGCGCCGCGTGTATCTTCGTTTTCATTCCCCCCGTACCCAGCGCCGAGCCCACACCGCCGGCAAGCGCCTCGATCTCTTTGGAAACGCCGTGCACTTCGGTTAAAAGTCGAGCGTTTTCGTCCTTGTGCGGATCGGCGGAATATAAGCCGTCCACGTCCGATAAGATGACGAGTAGTTCCGCGGAAACGCTCACCGCCACCAAAGCGGAAAGGGTGTCGTTGTCGCCCACCTTGATCTCGTCGGTTGCAATCGTGTCGTTCTCGTTAATGATCGGAAGTACGCCCAGCTCCAACAATTTATAAATAGTGTTGTTAAAATTCTCGTGCCGATCGACGGCGGAAAAGTCCGCGCCCGTCAAAAGAATCTGCGCGACCGTGTGATTGTATTCGGTGAATAACCTGTCGTATGTATACATCAGTTCACATTGTCCAACGGCGGCGGCGGCTTGTTTGGTGGGGATATCGGAGGGCTTTTTCGTTAAGCCGAGCTTACCCACGCCCATACCGATCGCGCCCGAGGAAACGAGCACGACCTCGTGCCCTGCGTTTTTCAGATCGCTCAAAACCCCGCAAAGCTCGGTGGTACGCTTTATATTCAACCGTCCCGTGGCGTGTGCCAGCGTGGACGTTCCAACCTTAATTACGATTCTCATTTGTTCTACCTCATTTAACAGTAGTATACAGCGTTTAAGCGCGTTTGTCAAGCAAATCACGGGTTTTCGCGCGCAGATACTCGGTAATTACCGATAAATCGCGCGGATTTCGCTCGTTAAGCACGCGAAAATCGTGCAAAGCGAGGGGTTCTTCAAAGCGCGAGCCGTCGGCGGCGGCGAACTCGGCGTATAAAGGACGGTCAAGTCCGGTGTACGAATAGGTCAAAGTTCCGAGCGAGCCACAGGGCAAGCCTTTTAACGCGTGTTCGTCGCCCGTTAAAACGATCAGGTCAAATTCTTCGGCGAGTTTGTTGTCGTTGTACTTATCTCTCATTTTTTCCTCCAAGGACAAATAGTTTACCACCGATTTTGAAAAATACAAGAGACCTCTGCCAACTTTTTTTCTCTTATGCGAAAAATTCGTCGAAAAACTGTTTACAATCGAAAATATTTATGGTATAATAGTAATCGGTGGAGAAAGGGTTTTTTAGGAAAAACGCATAAAAATTGCCAAATCCACCGAAAATAAAACAAGGCAAAAAAATTAAGGAGTATAAAACAATGACTAACAACAAGAAAGTACTTCAATTCGTTGCAGACGTGCAAGCATTTGCACAGCCGGACAAAGTCGTATGGATCGACGGTAGCGACAAGCAAAGAGACGCGCTTCGTGAAGAGGCGTGCGCTACGGGCGAGATTATCAAGCTCAACCAAGAGCTTTTGCCCGATTGCTACTATCACAGAACCGCTGAAAACGACGTTGCGCGCGTAGAGGACAGAACGTTCATCTGCTGCGAAAAGGAAGAGGACGCACTGCCTCATTCGATCGTAAAATGGAAAGCACCCAAAGAGGCTTACGCAATGGTAAACGAAATTGCAAAGGGCGCTTATAAGGGCAGAACGATGTACGTTATTCCCTATTCGATGGGCGTGGTAGGCTCGCCGTTCTCCAAGATCGGTATCGAGATCACCGACTCTATCTACGTCGTTTTGAATATGATGATTATGACTCGCGTAGGCAAAATGTGTTTGGATCAGCTGGGCGTTGACGGCGATTTCGTCAAAGGTTTCCACGCGAAATGTAACGTAGATCCCGAAAAGAGATATATTATGCACTTCCCCGAAGACAACACGATTATTTCCGTGAATTCTGCTTACGGTGGCAACGTGTTGCTCGGTAAAAAATGTTTCGCGCTCCGTATCGCGACCAACCTCGGTAAGAAAGAGGGTTGGATGGCAGAGCATATGCTTATCCTCGGCGTAAAGCGTCCGCAGGATAAAGAGATCAAATACGTGGCGGCGGCATTCCCCTCCGCTTGCGGTAAGACCAACCTTGCAATGCTCATTCCTCCCAAGCAGTATTTGGACGCAGGCTACGAAGTACAGTGCGTAGGCGACGATATCGCTTGGATCAGAGTTGGCGAGGACGGCAGACTTTGGGCTTGTAACCCCGAAAACGGTTTCTTCGGCGTTGCCCCTGGTACGAACGAAAAATCCAACCCCAACGCGCTTGCGGCAACGAAGAAAGGCACGATCTTTACGAACGTTGCGATCAACCCTGCGGATAACACGGTATGGTGGGAAAAGCTGACGAAACAAGCGCCTGCTAACCTTATCGATTGGACGGGTAAGCCTTGGACGCCCGATTGCGGACGTAACGCGGCGCACCCCAACTCCCGTTTCACCGCTCCTGCGGAAAACTGCCCTTGCATTTCGCCCGAGTTCAATTCGAAAGCCGGCGTACCTTTGTCTGCGATCATCTTCGGTGGCAGAAGAGCAACGACGACTCCGCTCGTATATCAATCGCGCGATTGGAATCACGGTACGTTCGTAGGCACGATTATGTCGTCGGAAACGACGGCGGCTGCAACGGGTGCGGTTGGCGTACTCCGTCACGATCCGATGGCAATGAAACCGTTCATGGGTTATTCGGTTGATCAATATTTCCAACACTGGATCAACATGGGTGCGAAAGTCGAAGAAGACAAACAACCCAAGATCTTCAACGTAAACTGGTTCCGTCAAGACGAAAACGGCAACTTCATGTGGCCCGGTTTCGGCGACAACATGCGCGTGCTCGATTGGATTTTGGACCGTTGCGAAGGCAAAGTCGACGCAAAAGAAACGGCGATTGGTTACTTGCCGTATGCAAAGGACATCAATATCGAGAACTGCGACATCGACGCGGCAACGCTTGACAAGCTTTTAGAGGTAGACAAGCAACGTTGGGCGGCAGAGGCAGAAGAAATCACGACGTATTATGCGGATAACTTCGGCGATAAGATGCCTAAGGAAATCATGGATAACCTTGCTATCTTGAAAGCAAACTGCGCGAAATAATCGGGCGGAAAACAAAAACACGTTGGGCGAT
>JAZNEZ010000003.1:0-3515 GCA_045588875.1 Candidatus Scatosoma sp.
ACCGCTTGGCCTCCGACTTCCCCCACGCGCGCGGCGGAATGGGCGTCGGAATCCACGATAAATCGCACCGACGTTTTTTGTACGATCTCGGTTAATTCCTCGTCCGTCAAATGCTCTTTTTTCGCGTCGAGTTCTAAATACGTGCCGTAATCGGCGGCACATTTCGCCACCTCCAACGCGTTAGCAGGACAAAGATAATTCAAATGCGTGATCGCGTCGAGCGGATTGTTTTTTATTGCGTTGATATACGCTTTCGTGTTCCGTTCAATCTGCTTTTTCGTCGTTTTACGAAATACCGAATTCAAAAACATATTTCCATAACCGTAGGCGAGCCAGTCGCGCAAGGTTTCGTAATGGATAAACACGTGATTACCGCAAAGATAAATATCGAAATCCTCGTAATCCTTTTCCGTCAGATCAGATTTCCCCGACGTACCGCGGATATTCGCCTCGATCCCCACGAGCACGCGCACGCCGTATTTTTCTTCCGCCTCTTTACATTCCGCTTTATACGAGCTCACTTCCTTTCTCCGCAAGCCGTAAACGATATGTGAAAAGCCGTGATCGGTGATTGCGATTTCCTTTAATCCTACCTCTTTTGCGCGCGCAACGTTCTCCTCGACCGTGTTCTTGCCGTGAGAATAAGGCGTATGCGTATGATAATCTGCCGTTAAAATCACTTTCTTTCTCCCGTTACGATAAATACCGTATTTCTTCTTCCAACCGTATTTTATATTGTGCGAATACCGCGTTTTTAATGATTTGAATCAGCGACTTTATTTGTTCGGCTGTCGCCAAGCCGTCGTTAATAATAAAATTTGCGTGTTTTTCGGACACGACCGCGCCGCCCACGCGTAAGCCCTTTAAGCCTGCGCCCTCGATCAGCTTGCCTGCCACGTAACCCTCGGGGTTTTTGAATACGCAACCCATACTTTTCCCCTTGGGCAAATGTGCGCGACGATCTCTAAAATACTTGATCTTTTGCGTAATTTCTTCCTCGCTTGCCGTTTCCAAACGGAGCGTTGCGCCCAAAATCACGCAATCGGAATGCATAAACACGCTCGATTTATATGAATATTCACATTCGTCTTTTTTCAAAACTTCGATCCTGCTGTTGCGAAACGCCGTTACGCTTTCCACAATCTCGCCTATATACGCTCCCCCGACGCCGGCGTTCATATACAACGCACCGCCGATAGTACAGGGAATCCCCTCTAAAAATTCCGCGCCGCTTTTTTTTAAGAGTTTACACGTCTTTAAGAGTTCGCCGCTCATAGTGCCTGCCTTAGCGTATACGCCCGTTGGCGTTTCCAAAATCCCTTTCAACGATTTCGTGCAAACGACGACCTTTTCAAACGCCCCGTCGGGAGGAAGTACGTTCGTCATATTCCCCACTACAATGTAATCTGTTTTATCTGCCTGCAAGCCGTTCAAAAGGTTTACGGTTTCTTCAACTGTTTTTGGATAAAAAGCTGTTTTTGCCTTTCCACCGCAACCAATCGAGCTCTTTTTTGCGAAATCAAAGGGGGTTTCTCGCTCGTAGTTTCTATATTCGGATAACGTGTCGTGATCGTTCAATTCATTCAGCTCCTATTATAACATATTTTTTTGATTTTTGAAAGTGTTTGATCAATCTTTCCTTAAATTTTTTATAAGCTATTCGTTTATAAATATGTTTTTTCCCGTTCGCTTATGAACGAAAAAGGGCTCGATCGGTTAAAAACCGACCGAGTCCTTAAATAAGAGGAAATAATCTATGAGCAAATTTAAGCTTTGTACACGACCTCGCCGTCGCGAACGGTCATAATCACGTCGTAACGTTCATTCAAAACGGTAAAGTCTGCGCGCTTGCCGACTTTAATGCTACCCGTTTCTTTATCTATCTTCAACGTTTTAGCAGGGTTGATCGTGGCGTAGTCTACCGCCTGCGTGAACGGCACACCCACTTTCTTTACCATATTCTCAATCGCTCTGTTCATCTTTAACACACTGCCTGCAAGCGTACCGTCTTCAAGGCGCGCTTCGCCGTTTTTGACGTACACCGTCTGACCACCGAGCTCGCTTACGCCGTCGGGAATACCCTTTGCGCGCATAGCGTCGGTGATAAGCGTTAATTTATCCGCAGGCTTGTTTTTCACGAGCAAACGGATTGCCGGCACGGAAACGTGAATAGTATCGGCGATCAGTTCACAGTTGAGCTCGTCGAACAGCATTGCGCTACCCACCGTGCCGATCTCGCGGTGATGCAATCCCGTTTGCGCGTTATACGTATGCGTTACGTTTTTTGCGCCCACTTTCACTGCTTGATCGATATCGGCAAATTTTGCGCCCGTATGCCCGATCGAGGGCACGATACCTTTCTTGGATAAATGGCGGATAAACTTTTCCGCACCCCCCACTTCGGGTGCAAGGGTAACGATTTTGATTGCGTTGCCACTCGCCTCGTTATATTCGTCAAACGCCTGAATATCTGGCTCTTTCACGTATTCAAGAGGCTGTGCGCCTTTATGCGCCGCCGCAATAAACGGACCTTCGAGGTGAATACCCACCACGCGTGCACCCTCTTTTTTATTTTCCTTGCGGTACTCTTTCACCGCTTGCATAGCTTTTGTAATATTTTCAGGGCTTTGCGTCATCGTGGTAACGAGGAAAGAGGTCGTACCCTCCGCCGCAACGGTGTTTGCAATATTTGCAATATCCTCCACCGTCCCGTCCATACCGTCCGAGCCACCTGCGCCGTGAATGTGCTGATCGATAAACCCAGGGAGCACGATCGCGTCTTTCGGCAAGGGGAAAATTTCGGCGTATTTACTCACTTTTCCGATTTTTTCTATTTTTTCGCCAAACCCGACGGAGCATTTTTTTAAGCCTTTGCCCTCTACGTAAACGGTTACGTTTTGAAACGCTTTCATCTGTATACCCCCTTACTCTACGTTTGCAGGGAGAGACGCCGCTGCAATACTCTGTCCTACGCGACGGTTTTTCTCGTCGGGAAGTCCGATATCGAGCGTGGCAAATTCAGGGTATTCCTCCGCAAGCACTTCTTTACAGGTGGAAAGAATAATATCGCCGCCTTTGCCCCCCATAACTCTGCCGAGCAAGAGCATATGCTTAATATCGTAGAATTTCGCATAGAACGGAATGGTGTTGGCAAGGTATACGCCGATATCGGTATAAATCTGCGTAGCCAACGGATCGTCCTTATCCATAAGCGCTTGAATTTCTTTGAGCTTTTGGGCAGGAGTGAGCCCCTCGGCAAACGTATGACCGCCTGCCTCGGCAAGCTTAATCACAGCGTCTTGCGAGAAGTATTTACAGCCTACCCCCACGTCGCCGCTCCATTCGTCCACCATAGCCTCTTCATTGAAGTCCACGGGCGCGAACGCAAGCTCGGAAAGCCAGCCGTTGATCCCGCCGCTCGTATTGATATATCCGCCCGCCTCGCTCGTACCCATAGCGATACCGAGCACGCCGTTGTCGTTGAGATCGATTGCGCCTGCAAGCGCCGTTACGTC
>JAZNEZ010000004.1:0-7788 GCA_045588875.1 Candidatus Scatosoma sp.
CCCCTCGTGAAAGAAGCAAGCTGCGACGTCGTCGTATGCGTTCCGGCGATCGATATCCCTGCCGTGAGCGAGGCTCTTAAAGGCACGAATATCGACCTCGGCGCGGAAAATGTGCACTTTGCCGAAAAGGGCGCGTATACGGGCGAAATTTCCGCGGCAATGCTACTCGAATACGGCGTGAAATACGTCATTATCGGACACAGCGAACGCCGTCAGTATTTCGGCGAAACGGACGAAACGGTGAATAAGCGTACGCTGACCGCAATCAAGGCAGGACTCACCCCTATCGTTTGTATCGGTGAATCGCTCGAAGAGAGAGAAACGGGCAAAACGGAAGAAGTACTCGCAAAACAGATCCGCGACGGCTTGAAAGATATCGAAGATATTACAAAAATCGTCATTGCCTACGAGCCCGTTTGGGCGATCGGTACGGGCAAAACCGCAACCGCAGAGCAGGCGAACGAAACAATCGGCTTTATCCGTAAAACGGTGGGCGAAATGTTCTGTCCGAAGTGCGCGCAAGCGCTCCGTATTCAATACGGCGGCAGTATGAACGCAGGCAACTGCAAAGAGCTTATGGCAATGCCCGAGATCGACGGCGGCTTGATCGGCGGCGCGTCCTTAAAAGCACCCGATTTCGCGACAATCGTTAATTTCGATAAGTAAAATTAAGGGGGCAGGTATGCGTTGAACGATAACTGCCCCACTATTTTGGAGAACGTGATATGAAAAAACCTTATGCAATCATCATTATGGACGGTTACGGTATCAACCCCGATAAAAACGGAAACGCAATCGTCGCAGACGGCAGTAAATACGTAACCGAGCTTATGCAAAAATATCCCTCCGCGCAGCTTGGCGCGAGCGGTATGTCGGTCGGACTTCCCGACGGGCAAATGGGGAATAGCGAAGTCGGACATCTCAATATCGGCGCAGGTCGAATCGTATATCAAGACCTCACCAAAATCACCAAAGATATCCGCAACGGTGAATTTTTCAAAAATGCCGAATTGCTCCGCGTAATGAACACGACGAAAGAAAAGGGTAAAAAATTACACCTGTTCGGGCTCGTTTCAACGGGTGGCGTACACAGTCACACCGAACACCTTTACGCGCTCGTGGAAATGGCAAAGCGCGAGGGCCTTGACAACGTTTATATCCACGCGTTCACGGACGGACGCGACGTTGCCCCCACTTCGGGCGCAGATTTCCTCAAAGATTTACAAGACAAGCTTGACGAATTGGATTTCGGTAAAATCGCCTCCGTTTCGGGCAGATACTACGCAATGGATCGCGACAACAACTGGGATCGCGAGGAAAAGGCGTACGATATGCTCACGCTCGGCACGGGCGTACCATTCGAGGGTAGCGCGGAAAACGCGGCGAAAGCCTCTTATGAACAGGGCGTAACGGACGAATTCATCCTGCCCACCAACCTCACCGAAAACGGAAAGCCCGTCGCGCTCATTGAAAAGAACGACGGTATTATTTGCTTTAATTTCCGTCCCGACAGAGCGCGACAAATTTCGAGAATGTTCTCGCAGGAAAATTTCCCGTTCGTGGACGCTAAAACGGGCGCAACGCTGGGATTTGAACGCAAAACGGGTTTCCTTGCCCCCACGTTCGTCGGCTTTGCCGTTTACGATTCGTCCTTTGAAAACGTGGGCGTAGCGTTCCCTCCCGACGAGATCACCAACACCCTGCCACAATATATTTCCTCGCTCGGCTTAAAGCAACTGCATATCGCCGAAACGGAGAAATACGCGCACGTAACCTTCTTCTTCAACGCGAAATTAGAACCGCCCGTCGAGGGAGAAACGCGTATCGTGATCCCCTCGCCGAAAGTAGCGACCTACGATCTGCAACCGGAAATGAGCGCGTACCCCGTTACCGAAAAGGTTTTGGAAGAGCTCGACAAGGGCGAATACGACGTGATCATTCTCAACTTTGCGAACTGCGATATGGTCGGGCACACAGGCGTTATGGGCGCGGCAGTGAAAGCGGTACACGCGGTGGACGAGTGTGTGAAAAAGGTTACCGATAAAATTTTGGCAATGGGCGGCAGTGCGCTCGTTACCGCCGACCACGGCAACGCCGATCAGATGATCGCCGCCGACGGTGAAACGGCGTTCACACAGCACACGACGTTCCCCGTACCCGTTATTCTCGTATCCGAGGAGCTGAAAAATGCGAAACTTCGCGAGGACGGCGTGCTTGCCGATCTTGCTCCCACGCTTTTGGATATGATGAAACTTCCTCAACCTGCGGAAATGACGGGTAAAACGCTGATTAAATAATATCTTTGCAAAATTTTTCAAAAAAGCGCGTAAAAAACACTTGCGATATTTTTGGAAGTGTGCTATAATCAATTAGTATTTTGAAGAATAAAGATAAAAGGATTGAAACACAATATGTTAAATTTGATTGCTTTATTAACCCCTGCTAAAAACGACGCCGCTTACGGCTTATATTTCGGGCTTAGCTTGACGATGATTATTTTGATGGCAGTTGCCGCGCTTGCGGCGATCGTGCTCGTGCTTATGCAACCGAGCAATTCGAGCGGTATCGACGCGCTCGGCGGATCGAGCGAAACGTTCTTCGGTAAGAACAAAGGCAAATCGATTGAGGCGAAAATGAAAAAATGGACTTGGATCTGCTTGGCAGTACTCGTCGTTTTCTCTATCGCGTTCTATATTTTACAGCTCGAAACTATCTGGGCATAATCGATCATTGAAACAACGTCGGCGGCTTTTCCTTTTAAGCCGCCGTTTTTCTTTCCTCTTACATAACGGAGGTGCTTTATGAGTGCAAAAGAACGAATTTTTCAAGCGTTTGAAAACGGAACGCTTGCATGTAAAAATATAAACGAGCTCTGCAAGGCGCTCGATATCCCCTATCGCGAAAAAAACCGTCTTATCGGCGTACTCGAAGAGTTGGAAAACGAAGGACTGATATTCGTGAACGACGGGGGCAGGTATGGAACGAGCGAGCAATTAGGGCTCATTCAAGGCACGATCAGCGGCAACGAACGCGGCTTTGCTTTTCTCATTCCCGACGACAAAGAAAACTACCCTAACGACTTTTTTATTCCCCGTAAATTTCTTTGCGGCGCGCTCCACGGCGATAAGGTGCTCGCGGAAAAGTTGCGAAATCCCTATAACGGCGGCGAACGCGACGAGGCGCGTGTGGTGCGTATTCTCTCGCGTGGTTACAAAACGATCGTCGGCACGTTCCGTCGGGATAAGCGCGCAGGGTATTTATTCCCCGACGAGAAGAAATTTTCCAAAGAGATTTTTATTAAGCTTTCCGATTGTTCGCATATCAAAAACGGCGTGAAAGCGGTGGCGAAGATCACGGGCTATCCCTACGGCAAAGCCCCGAGCGGTGAAATTATAGAAGTGCTCGGCGAAGAGGACGACTTTTTCGCGGAAGAACTTTCCATTATTCGCTCTTACGATCTGCGCGAGGAGTTTCCCTCGCACGTGGAAAAGGAGGCGGAAAAGCAAAAAGCGCGCGGCGTTACCGCGCAAGAACTGGAAAACCGTCGCGACTTTCGCGATAAACTGATCGTTACGATCGACGGCGCGGACACGCGCGATATCGACGACGCGATTTCCCTTGAAAAGCAGGGTGAGGATTATCTTCTCGGTGTGCATATCGCCGACGTTTCCCATTACGTTTCCCCTCGCTCCCACCTCGACAACGAGGCTTTTTCGCGTGGCACGAGCGTATATTTTCCCGACCGCGTATTGCCTATGCTCCCCCGAGCCTTATCCAACGGCATCTGCTCTCTAAACGAGGGCGAGGATCGACTTACCCTTTCCTGCGTTATGCGTATCGATAAAAAAGGCGCGGTGAAAGAAAGCGAGATTGTGGAAAGCGTGATCCGATCAAGGCATAAAATGACGTACGACGAGGTTACCAAAATTCTCGACGGCGATAAGCAAACCTGCAAACAATACGCCGAAGTTTTGGACACGGTACGTCTATTTGCAGAGCTGACGCGTATTTTACAAGCCAAGCGCGAAAAGAAAGGCAGCGTTTCGCTTGACGTGAAAGAGGCAAAAATACTCTTTGACGAGCACACAGGCGAGATCAGTATTCCCGATTACGAGCGCGCGTTTTCCTATCAGATTATCGAGGCGTTTATGGTGCTCGCGAACGAAACCGTCGCCGAATATATGCACTCGATCGAAGCGCCGTTTATCTATCGCGTACACGAAAAACCGACGGAAGAAAAAGCCCTGCAATTCCGCGCGTTTGCGCAAACCTTGGGCTTAAATCCCCGTTTCAACGCTGACGACGTCAAGCCGTACGATTACCGTAATCTGCTCAAATCGGCGGAAAGTCTGCCCAGCTTTTCGGTGCTCAATCGCGTAATGCTCCGTTCTATGCAAAAGGCGCGGTATTCGGCGGATAATTTGGGGCATTTCGGCTTGGCGAGCGATTGTTATTGCCACTTCACTTCCCCTATTCGCCGCTATCCCGATCTTTGTATCCACCGTATTATCAAAGAGGTCTTACACGGCAACTACGCCGAAGCGAAAGATAAATACGCCGACTTTGCGCCCCGAGCGGCGGCGCAATCCTCCGAGCGCGAACGCCGCGCCACGGAGGCTGAACGCGACGTGGACGATTTATACAAAACGATGTATATGAGCGAGCGTATCGGCGAGGAATACGAGGCGGTGATATCGGGCGTAACGGCGTACGGACTGTTTGCGGAATTACCCAACACGATCGAGGGCTTTATCCCTATTGAAACGCTGTACGGCGAATTCACCTTCAATCCCGATCGATTTCGGCTCGTAGGGATTACCGACGTATACACGATCGGCGAAAGCTTGCGCATACGCGTTACAGACGTGGATTTTTACCGTCGGAGAACGGAATTTCGACTTTTAGAAAAAATAAGGAGCAAGGACAATGAAGATTATTGCGACGAATAAAAGCGCCTCGTTTGAATATTTTATCGAGGAAAAGTACGAGGCAGGTATCGTTTTAGAGGGAAACGAAATCAAATCCCTGCGCGCAGGCAACGTGAATATGAACGACAGCTTTTGTTTTCTGCGCGGAAACGACGTATCCGTGAAAAATATGCATATCGCTTTATACGACCGTTCGGACGCCTTTTCGACCAAAGATACCCGTCGCGATCGCAAACTGCTTTTACACAAAAGCGAGATTGCAAAAATCGCAGGCAGAATACACCGCCAAGGCTACACGCTCGTACCGCTGAAATTATATTTCAAGGACGCGCTCGTAAAGATAGAAGTCGCGCTCTGTCGAGGCAAGCACACGTACGATAAAAAACAGGCAATCGCCGAACGCGACGTGAAACGCTCCGTTGATCGAGATATCAAAAACGCAGGGTTTTAAGCACCCTGCGTTTTTTTACGGCGCATTGAGCGTAAATCGCCTGCGTGTTTCCACCAAATGATATTCTTTCGAAACCTTAAAATCAAAGCATACGGGGCTTTGCGGTGACGCGAAAGCGAGCGATCCCGAAGAATCCGCGATCATAGCATACCCCTTTCCGCAAAAGAGAATGGGTACGCCGTAGCAATAGGCGTGGGCGCGAATTAAAACGGAATGAATCGACTGCGTGCAAGCAAACGGGCACACGATAAAATCGCTACCGCAAACGGCAAGCGACTTAATCACGCTCGGAAAGCGCAAGTCGTCCGCCACGGCTACCCCCATTTTTCCCACTTTCGTTTCGTAAACACGCAAAGCCGCGCCGCTGCCCACTTCCCCGTCGATCACGTGCAACATATCCGAAACACCCGAAAGCCTGCCGTTTTCCGCTACCACGGCTGATTTGCGTTTATGTCCGCGCGTGTCGGTGATACAACCGCAGACCACGACGTTTTTACCCGTTTTCGAAAGCGTTGCCGCCGTTTCAAAAAACCGCGTTTCGCCTTTAAGCTCCCTTTCGTAGCTGACTTCCCCCACGCCGTCAAAACCGAGCAGAACGACGTCCGCTTTCTCCTCACCGTAAGTTTCCGCAAACGACGTAAGCGTGCCGCGGCTGACGAAACATACTCGCATAAATCCCTCCTCATTCATTATATCCTCGCGCTGCCAAAAAGGTTACGAAGTAACAATTTTCACGCAAAAAAGCGTATACTGTATAAAACGGAGAAATTTGGCAATACTTTAATCACGGGAGGAGAGGAGTATGTTTTGGTTAGGTATGTCGGTCGGCTTACTCGTCGGCGGTAATTTGGGCGTTTTAATGATGGCGCTTTTCAAAATCAACAGAAATTAAAATCGGCGGATATCTTCCGCCGATTTTTCTTATTCACAATATTTATCTACGATCTGTTGCATAATATCCGCTTTCTTCGCCATATCTCGCGCCAAGGTCAAATGACATTTCGCTCGCGCCAAGTTCTGATCGGGATAATGAATACGGAAATATTTATCCCCGTCCAAATAATCAGTGAGAAACCGTACACCACATTCCGCCGTCATCGCAATCGCACCGAGCGCAAGCGTCTTTTTTTCGTCCTCGGTGAGCATATCTCCCAAGCTCCCCACGAAACCACGCGTGAACGCCTCGTATTTTTCAAGGTCGAGCGCGACTTTGGATAAATCCTTTTCGTCCTCGTCCACCGTAGACGCCGCCACGCGAATCGCGTCCCCGAAATCGAACGCCACGAGCCCTGGCATAACCGTATCCAAATCGATCGCAGACAGGTATTCGTGCGTTTGCGCGTCGAATAACACGTTGCTCGTTTTCGTATCGTTATGCGTAACGCGGAGAGGCAACACCCCCTGCCGCTGTAAACGATAGGGCTTGGTTGCCAGCTCTTCCAGCTCCTTATAACCTGCGATTACATCTTTCACTTCATCAAGCCGTCCTGCCTCGTTGCGCTTTATCGCCTCGTCCAACGCCTGATACCGCATAATCGTGTTATGGAAATGGGGTATAACGATATGTAAATCTTTCACGGGATAATCGGCAAGATAGGTTTGGAATTTCCCGAACGCCTTGCCCGATTCTTCAATAATTTTCAAATCGTCGGTCTGCGTGAACGATACGGAATCGTCTATGTACCGACAGCACCGCCAAAAACCTCCGTCGGGGAGGATCGCGTAATAATTCCCCTCGGCGGTTTTGGAATAGTGCAAAACGCTACGCTTTGCCGTAACGCCCGTCGCTTTGATCTTCGCGCGGATATATTCCGTTACCGACGCTATATTTTCCATCACCGCAACGGGGTCTTGGAATACGTAGGTGTTCACCCGTTGCACGATATAATCTTTGAGCTCGTTATTACGGTAAAAATATACCTTATACGTAGAATTGATATGTCCGCTTTCGATCACCTCAAAAAAACGGTATTCCCCCTCAATTCCGAACCGTTTACAAACCTCTAAAACCTGCTGTTCCTCTCTCTCCATTTCCTGTTTCCTCTGTTTCCTCTGTTTCCTTTACCGATTTCCCCCACGGTTACTTATTTATTATAACATACAATCCGACCCTTGTCAACCTATCTTTCCCGTTTTTACGATTTTTGTTAAGACGCGAATAAAGTATAAAACCACACGCGATACAAATACTGTTTTTATGAAAAAACGCTGTATCTTACCTGTTTTATGCCTATGGCTGATATACACCGCTTGCAACAGCGCACCGCCCACCTCTTCCTCTAAACCGCCTCAAACGATCGAGGAGGACTTTCAAGAGCCTGTTCCTTTACCTAAGCCACCCACTTCACCTCCCGTCGATCCCGATATTTGGGATCTTTCGGGCGTGGATATTTCCGACGTTGATAGTGA
>JAZNEZ010000005.1:0-4496 GCA_045588875.1 Candidatus Scatosoma sp.
GCATACTCAATCCCCTCGCAAGAGCCGTCGTTCACGTTCACAAAGCTGACCTTGCCCGTTTTTAGAGTTTCACCGTCCACTTCATAGCCGTGGTTTTGCGTGGAGATATACACCTTGCCGTTTGAAAGACATTTCACCGGCTGATTGCCGCCGCGGTGTCCATATTTTTGCTTGTACGTTTTCGCGCCCTGCGCAATCGCTACGAGCTGATGCCCCAAGCCTACGCCGAACACAGGCTTTTTCCCAAGTACCTTTTTCACCTCTTCTATAATTGAAGCGTTTTCCTTAGGATCGCTCGGTCCGTCGGAGAGCATTATCCCGTCCGCGCCTGTTTGTAAAATTTCTTCCGCCGTAGCGTAAGCAGGCATAGAGATCACGTGGCAACCCTTTTCCACAAGGCTTTGAACGGTACTCTTTTTCGCGCCGAAATTCCAAAGCGCGACGGTATATTCCGCGCTTTCGTCGCCGTATTCTTTTATTTCTTTCGGCGCAACCGTTTTCACGGCGTCTTTCACCGCATACGCCGTAACGCTATTAGGTTTATCGGAAATGCACGCGTTCATCACGCCCTGCTCGCGCAAGATCTTAGTAAGCTGACGGGTATCGATACCGTAAATACCGATCACGCCCTGCTTTTTAAGATATTCGTCCAGCGTGCCCTCGCTACGGAAATTCGACGGTTTTTCGCAATATTCGCGCACGATATACGCCGAAACCCAAGCCCGTTCACTCTCTGCGTCGCTTTCGTTCACACCGTAGTTCCCGATAAGAGGAAACGTTTGCACCACGATCTGACCGTAGTTGGAGGGATCGGTGAGCGTTTCCACGTAGCCGACCATACTCGTCGAGAACACAAGCTCGCCTGTAACCTCGCCGTCTGCGCCGAAACGGTAGCCTTGAAATACGTCGCCGTTTTCTAACGTTACATACACCTTTTTCTTTTTCATAAGCAATCCTTTATCTGAAATTTATTTTTTTACTTTTTTAAGAGTGAATTACGCGGATTTTTTCCAAAAAATAAGACTGATTATGAAAATCAGTCCTCTTTGGGAAATTTCGACTCCGTTGGAAAAATAGAAAAACGAGAACCGCCGAGAACGTCTGCCGATTCGTTGCGATCCTCTGCCATTTTCAATTTTACTGCGTACTTCTCAAAATACATTGTTGTTCACCCGTCGATTTTTAATATTATAGCACGCGCATACGCATTTGTCAAGAATTACGAGCGGTTTTTACAATGAAAAATGAAAAATATTTTTCCGCCCGTCTTATAAGCACCCGATCGCCGTTGCGCCGTAGTTCCCCTCGGCAAGATCAATGCCGATTTTAATTTCGTACGCCGACAATATATCTGCGGCAGCGCTCAAAGAAACGGGCAAAACTTTACCGCCCATAAGCAAGGTGATTTTTCCTTTCTTGCTCAACAGGGTTATTTCCGCGTTCGAAAGATCAATCGTTTCATTCCCGTCCCCGATCGTGCAAAGCAGACTTTCTATATCCAACCGTTTTTGCCGTAAGCTTTCTTTTAGACCGTTTGCGCCCACCACCGCTTTGGCAACGGCGCGAGCTACGCGTTTGGATTTCGCGCCAACCGTTTCGCAAACGAATACGCTTTCCCCCTCTTTTGCAATCGTGAAACATACTTCAAAAAGTACCCGTTCAAGCACGGCAACGAATTTTTTATATTCGGAATCGGCGCAGGATATCCGATAATTCCCTGCCTTTCGGCTCGCAAATATGTATACGGCGTCGTTGGGCGAGGATATACCGTCGATATCGAGCAAATTCAGCGTTTCGTTCGTCGTCGCAGACAACGCTTTTTGCAGCATTTCCGACGAAATATCCACGTCCGTAGTCAAAATACAAAGCGTCGTCGCCATATTCGGGCGTACTCTACGCCCACCCTTGAAGATCGCGCCGATCTTGCACGGATAGTCGCCCAAATCAAACGCGTAGGAAAGCTGTTTCACGCCTTTATCCGTCGTCATCAACGCACGCGCGGTGGCAAGACTGTTCTCGTGCGAACTGCCAAGCCCCTGCACGAGCGCGTCTATTCCCTGCAAAATTTTATCCACGGGAAATTTCGGTCCGATTTCTCCCGTCGAGGAAATGAGTATTTCGTCCGTATCCGCGCCCAGCTTTTTCGCCAGCTGTTCGCACACCGTTTTTGCCATAACTTCACCGTTTTCAGAAAGTACGTTCGCAA
The DNA here is from genome assembly GCA_045588875.1 of Candidatus Scatosoma sp. Taxonomy (GTDB): domain Bacteria; phylum Bacillota; class Clostridia; order Christensenellales; family Borkfalkiaceae; genus Scatosoma. The sequence goes on from JAZNEZ010000005.1 coordinate 2,207, forward strand.
CGCCGCTATTGACCACGACCGCTCGCGCTGTTCCCGATCGCATATGCTTTTTACTGATCTTCACGGGCTCGCCGACAAGTGCGTTTTGAGAAAATACCGCAGCAACGGGAAAAGGCTTATCCGCCACGACGAGGGCCAAATCTTCTTTACCTAAATTCGCGCTACAACCGCAACGTATGCCGTTTGCCTTAAATCCGACGGGCGCGCAAACGCCGCCTGATATGGGTGTCAGCGTTTTGTTTACCCCGTTCTTTCTCACAAATCGTTCTCCTCAAAAGTAATTTGCGATTGCACGACGAGCTCCCCTTGCTCATTAAAGCCGTGTGCGAGATACGTTCCGTCCTCTTCTTTCTTACGGTAAAAGCGCAACGTATCCCCCTCGTGGCATTGTTTCACGTAGGAAATAGAAAACCGTTTCCACTCTTTTTTAGCAAGCTCGGCAATCGAAAAACAGTTAAAGCAATAATCGGCGTAGCGCGTGTTATTCACGTGCATATTATGGTCGTATTCGGAATTTGCGATCGTGATGATAAACTTTAATTCCCCCTCTTCGGGTTTGAAATTCGGAAGTTTCCATTTTACGTTTTTCAACACTTTTGACGTGTTATAGGTGGAATAGTCCTGATTATCGATCGCTTTTGATTGCAACAGCTTGCCCGTCGTCATATCCACCAAACACCAACGCGAGGACGCATTGATCAGTGGTTCTCCCGTTTTCGACAGCATTTGATATTCCCTGCCGAACGTTACGTACGAGGGCGGATTCGGCCAAGTTTTGAGGGTGATAATTTCCCCGAGCTTGATCGGCTTTACGCATTCCACGCATATATTCGTTACCATAAACGCATAGCCCTTTGGTTTTACGTAGGCATACCCAAAGCCCAGCTCGTCCGCACTCGAACAAGCCACCTCTTCCATTAAAGAAAGCACAACCGAGGGTTTGAGCTCGTCTTTGAAATCTGCGTCGCAATATTTGATTTGAAATTCTTTGATATGTTCGTATGGTTTCATCGTACGTTTATTATACTCTTTTTTCTAAAAAATGTCAATGGTGAAAAACTGCTTTCAGGAAAAAATTAGGCGAAAAATCGGCTATAAGATAAATTTTTGTCCTTTATTATATTGACATAATCACCTATTTGTGATATAATACTTTACGTAAGATACCGTTAATATCAGGCGAAATCAAAACTTTGTCTGACAAAATATACGAAGGAGAAGGCTTTATGGACGAAAGATTTGCGGAAAACGAAACTTTAACGGGCGGCGAAGAACAAAACCTTGGTATCAGCTCCGATTTGATCCGCGGACACATCAACACCATCATTTTACGCAGTTTATACGACGGCGATAAATACGGTTATGAGATTATCGACGAGATCGAAAAGAAAAGCGGCGGTTTATATACGATTAAACAGCCCACGCTTTACAGCGCCTTGAAACGTTTGGAGTCTTTGCGCTACGTAACCTCTTATTACGGGGACTATTCCAACGGCGGCAGAAGAAAATATTTCTCCCTCACCGATCTTGGTCGGCAGATCACCGAACAAAATCTTTCCGAATGGGAGTATTCCAGAACGATTATCGACAGCTTGATTTCGGACGGCAACGCGCACTACGATTTTTCGTTTATTACGGACAAGCAACAAGAACTCGTGGAATTCAAGCGTGCGCTTGCGGCGCGCGAACAGGCGTTAGAGGAAGAAAAAAAGGCGCTTAATAATTTGAAAAACGAATTGCAACGCGAACGTGCCCTACTCTCCACTCAAAGCTCCTCTTTAAGCGTACAAAAGGACGATTTCAAAGAGCTCAAAGAAAAGGTGGATTTGCAAACGCGTGAATTAGAAGAAAAACAACGCGCTTTGAGCGAGAAAGAGGGCGAAATTCAAGCCAAGGAGCTTGCGCTTGCGGAAAAAGAACGGGAAATTAACGAAGCGAAAGCGGAAATTCTCGCTATACAAGCGGAACTTGAAGAGAAAAAAGCGGCGATCGCCTCTCTCCACGCCACCGTTGCCACGCAGGAAAATACCATTTCCCTACTGAAAAGCGATTACGAAACCAAATCGACGGAATTTTACAACCGCGGCTTGGAACTGCGTGCACAACAAGCGCAAATCGACGCACAAAAAGAACGTTTGGAAAGCGAAAGACGGCGTATAGAAGAAAAAGAAATGGAGCTTATCGAGCGTGAAACAGCTTTGAAAGCAAAAGCCGAGCAGGAAACCTCCGAATCCCTCGTTGTGCTTGAAAGAGAGCGTGAAGAACTGAAAAATCGTTTGGAAACGTTGGA
>JAZNEZ010000006.1:0-3526 GCA_045588875.1 Candidatus Scatosoma sp.
GACTTCCGTTTTCCTCCTGCTCGTTCGCGTTTTCAATCGCGCGCGAGATAGCGTACGAGAGCATTTTACACTCCGCCTTTTCATACGTGCTTTCCCCGAACATATCGTCCGTGAGTGTTTTATCCACGTATTTGCCTACCACGCCTGCACATTCTTTCGGGCCTGCGATCGTACCCGTGGCAATAATCCGCGGTTTATTCTTAAAAAATATCGTCTGCATTTTTCCACCTCATAACAATAAATAGATAATGCCCACCGCCGTGCCTGCCAAAACGCCGAACACGATAATCGGCCCTGCGACGATAAACATTTTCGCCGCCATACCGTAGACCATACCCTCCGTTTTGAACTCGATCGCAGGCGAGGCAACGCTGTTGGCAAAGCCCGTGATCGGTACGATCGAGCCTGCGCCGGCGTTGCGCCCGATACGATCGTATACGCCCAAGCCCGTGAGCAAAGTTCCCAAGAAGATGAGAATGATACTCGTCGTGCCGGCGAGCTCGTCGCCGTCGAGCTTAAATACGCCCTCTAACATATAGCGTATAAACTGCCCGATACAGCAAATCAAACCGCCCACCAAAAAGGCGCGGAAACAGTTTTTGAAATGCTGCGTAGGCGGATCGAACGAATTGACGTATGCAATATAATTCTTATTGTAATTTTCTCTGTTTTTTCCCGTCATTAAATACCTGCCCCCTCGTTTTCATTCTTTTCCCTGCCCTTTGCGGCAGGAAAACAAGTTTCTCTTTCGTCGCGCGTTTTACCATCGCCGTTAAAAATTTTAATTCTTTTCACGCTACTAATTTGGAATAAACCGCAAAAAAATATACGCCCTGCACGCAAAGTGCAGAGCGTATTTTTATAACTTCCGTTTTTATAAATAAAATTCCGATTTCGTATCGCGCGCAAACATTTTCGCAAGCATTTTTTCGCAACGCTCGCGACAAGACAGCCCGTCGTCCGCGCCATAGCAAATTTCGTAAACGGCGTTTGTGATCGGTAAGTCCACGCCGTACTTTTCGCCCAGCTTTTTCATTGCCGCCGCCGTAGGCACGCCCTCGGCAAGCTTGGCGAATTTCTCGCCACGGACAAGCATTTCACCGTATTTGCGGTTATGCGAATATTCGCTAAATAACGTCGCCTCGTAATCGCCAAGGTGCGCAAGTCCGTAAGCGGACAGCTCGTTTCCGCCCATCGCTTTGATGAGCCTCGCGACCTCTCTTGCTCCACGGGACATCAGCGAGCCTTTGAGAGATACGTAGCCGCAACCGTCCAAAACGCCTGCCACGATTCCCATTACGTTTTTCGCCGCCGCGCCGATCTCCGTGCCGATTAGATCGCTACCGTAATAAAAACGAATTAAATCGCTCTTGAAGTTATCCGCAAGCGCGCGTTTGAGCGTTTCGTTGGCAGAATCAATCACCATACAATTCGGAATTCCCTGCGTGAACGCTTGGATATGCCCAGGGCCAACCCACACCGCCACTTGGTCGGGGGAAACGCCGCTCTGCACGAGCACCTCGGAAAGCCGACTGCCCGTGTCCACCTCGATTCCTTTCATACACAAAACGAAATTTTTCTTGGATACGTCGTAAGCCAAAATGCGCTTGACAAACCCACGCAAGCCCTGCGAGGAAATGGAAATGATCACCGTTTCTGCGTGTTCCACCGCCTCTTGCAAATCGCAGGTCAAGCGAATACGCGAATCGAGGGTAACGTATTCGTTCTTACCCGTTTCTTTAAGTACTTTATAAGAATAATCGTCCTCGGGCCCCCACGAATACACTTCGTGCCCCTGATTACACAAATACCACGCGATAAACGAGCCCCAACGCCCACAACCGAGTACTGAAATTTTCATAATCCACCTCTTATAATTTATTTCTTTCAATAAACGCACGCGAGAGCGTTACGTCGTCGGTAAATTCGATTTCCGAGCCGACGGGAATACCGCGCGATAAACGCGTAACCGTAACGTCTAACGGCTTTACGAGCTTGGCGATATACATTGCCGTCGCGTCGCCCGATACGTCGGGGTTGGTGGCAACGATCACCTCTTTCACGTTCCCCTCGTTGATCCGCGCGAGCAATTCGCGAATACGGATATCGTTCGGTCCTATGCCTGAGAGCGGATCGATCACGCCGTGCAACACGTGATACACGCCTTTGAACTCACGGAGTTTTTCAATCGCCGCCACGTCCTTGGGCTCTTTGACCACGCAGATAATTTCTTTGTCGCGCGTACGACAAATACCGCACGTATCCTCTTCCGTGAAATTACCGCAGATCTTACAATAACGGACCTTCCGTTTCACGCCGATAATGGCGTCGGCAAACGCGCGCGCCTCCGACTCGTCCATATCAATGATCTTATAGGCGTATCTTTGCGCCGTTTTTTTGCCTACCCCAGGGAGCTTGGAGAACTCGTTCACAAGCTTGCCGATCGGCACGATAAATATATCCATAACAACCTCTTTATTCACCGTTAAAATGCGGAGAGTGCGGCAGGTTACCGCAAAACGGACGTTCTGCCCGACGGGAGTTTACAAGTAGTAAACGAGCAAGGGCAGGTTGTTCTTTTGCGGATGAGATGCCGTGCTATACGCGTTTTATTCGTTAAAGCATCCCTCCAAGAGCGCCCATATCGCCGTATCTGCCCATCTTCTCTTCATAGACTTTATCGGCTTTGGAATATCCGTCGTTGATTGCCGCCATAATCAAATCTTCTAGCATTTCGATATCGGTGGGATCGACCACGCTTTCGTCCAGCTCGATGCCATTGATGATCTTTTTGGCGTTCATATACACCACGACCGCCTCGTTTGCCGCCGTACCGACGATTTCCCAATCGTCCAAAAGCTCCGCCGTCTTTTCCATCTCTTCCTGCATCTTTTGCGCTTGACGCATCAAATTTTGCATATTGTTGTTGCCGCCTTTGAATCCTGCCATGATATTTTCCTCCGGTTTCTCTTGTGATTTTTTATTTAATGTCCACTTTCACACCGTGAAAGGTTTCTCTAATTTCATCCACCGCTTTGTTAAACTCATCCGATTTCTTGCCGCGCAAACGTATCTCGAACGAGCCTTCCGCAATGCCGATATTTGCAAACGCTTGCGCCACCAAATTGCGGTGATCTTCTTTGTTGAGCGAACGATACACCGTGTCGCTTTGCGTATACAGTACGAATACGTCCCCCTCGTACACGCTGTCTAAATCCATACACATCGCGATGAGCACGCCGTTCTTCGCCGTCTTTCTCACGCTGCGCAGGAACGCCCCGAACGTCGCTCTCGCATCCCCTGCGATGGTAGGCTTCGCCATCTTGGGGGGTTCGGGCGCAATGGGCGCACTCGATACCGCAGAAACCGTCTCTTTCTTGGGCACGGGTGCGGTTTTCCTCACGGGCGGCACATCGAAATATACGTTCCCGCCCATTTCCGCCTCGTCGGGCGGTACGTCCATATCCATCGGCACGTACGAATCGTATTCGTCATACGTTTCCGCTTCCTTCTTCGTTTCCTTCTT
>JAZNEZ010000007.1:0-10967 GCA_045588875.1 Candidatus Scatosoma sp.
AATGCAATTCAACGCACCCCTGCCCCCCACCTTTCAAGAAATTTTAAGGAAACTTTGCAAACGCTACGACGTGAGCGGAGATTTTGAAAGTTTATGCTAAAAATTGCCAAGGTAAAACGGAACAGTATCGCAAAGGAGCTCGGGCTGGAAGTCGGCGACGAGATACTTTCCTTTAACGGCTTGCCCTGCGAGGACGAGCTCGATTATTTGTACTACGTGGAAACGGACGCTTTCGAAATGACCGTTCGCGACCACCGCACGGGCGAAGAGGCGAGCGTGGAGGTAGAAAAGGACGAGGGAGAGGATTTGGGCTTAACGTTTGAAAAGAACGAGCGTATTCGCACCTGTCAAAACCGTTGCGTGTTTTGTTTCGTCGATCAAATGCCCAAGGGTATGCGAGAAAGTCTGTACGTAAAAGACGACGACTATTCTATGAGCTTCACCTGTGGTAATTTCGTAACGCTGACGAATTTATCAGACGAGGGCTTGGAACGGATTATCCGCTTAAAGCTTTCTCCGCTGTACGTATCCGTGCATACGATGAACCCCGATCTTCGCGTGAAACTACTTCGCAACCGCTTTGCAGGGAAGATCACGGAGCAAATAAAAAAGCTGGTGGCAGGTGGCATTGAATTGCATTGTCAAGCGGTGATCGTGCCCAGCGAGAACGACGGGGAGGAGCTTGCGTATACGGCGCGGGAGCTTTTCCAATACTATCCCACCGTGCGCGATCTGGCTTGCGTGCCTACGGGTATCACCAAATACCGCGAGGGCTTAGCCGTTATTCCCGACGTAGATAGGGCGTATAGCGAAAAACTGCTTAATCTCGTGGATAGCCTCAATCAAGAGTTCGGCGTGAACTTTTTATTGCCTGCGGACGAATATTTCGTCAAGGCAGAGAGAAAGGTGAAAAATCCCGAATTTTACGGCGATTTTTCCCAAATCGAAAACGGTATCGGCTTGACGAGTAAATTTTTATCGGAGGCGGAACGCGCGCTGAACGCCTTGCCCGAGGGTTATAAGCTTGCAAAACCCAAAAAAACGCTGTTGATTTGCGGCGTTTCGGCGGCAAAAACAAATAAAAAGCTCGTGGAAGAATGTAACGCAAAAATCGGCGGTTTACAGGCGGAAATACTCGCCGTGGAAAACGACTTTTTCGGGCACACGGTAACCTGCACGGGTTTGCTCACGGGCGTGGATATCGCGACGGCGTTGGAAAAATACCGCGAGAAAAAGGGAGATTTTGACGAAGTGGTGCTCGCCAAGGACACCTTGAAAGAGTTCGAGGACGTATTTCTTTGCGGTATGCGTTTAGATGAATTAAAAGAAAGATTACGTTTTGAAAATATCCGCGTAAATTACGAGGGTGGCGCAGGCTTGATCGCCATTTTAGCGGACGCAAACAACAAGAAAGGAACAAGGAGGAGATAGGTTATGGCAAATCCTTTGATCGCGTTGGTCGGCAGACCGAACGTAGGAAAAAGCACGTTTTTCAATAAAGTAGCAGGGCGAAAAATATCCATCACGGAGGATCGCCCTGGGGTAACGCGCGATCGGCTTTACACCGACGCCACTTGGCGCGGTAAGCATTTTACAATGGTAGACACGGGCGGACTGGAACTCAAATCCGAGGACGTAATGTGGAAAGAGATTGCAAAGCAGGCGGACGTCGCGATCGACACCGCCGACGTCATTTTGTTTTTCACCGACGGTCGCGACGGCTTGCACCCGTCCGATTACGACGTAGCGGATATCCTGCGCAGAAGTAAAAAGCCGGTGATTTTGGTAGTAAATAAGATCGACGATTATTCTCCCGAAAAGGTGTTTGAATTTTACGCGCTCGGTTTAGGCGAGCCGTACGCCGTTTCCGCGGAACATTCGCAAGGAATAGGCGACGTTCTCGACGAGGCGATCGCGCATTTCCCCGATACGACGGGGGAGATCGTGCCGTCGTTAAAGATCGCGGTAGTGGGAAAACCCAACGCGGGGAAATCGAGTCTTGTGAATAAGCTTTTGGGTAGTGAAAGAAGTATCGTAACGCCGATGGCTGGCACGACGCGCGACGCGATCGACACGCTGTTTTATCGTGGCGAAAAGGCGTACACGATCATTGACACGGCAGGTATCCGCAAGAAAAAGAACGTGGACGACGACGTGGAATATTATAGCAATATGCGCGCGTTCGACGCGGTGAGAAGAAGCGACGTGTGCCTGCTCGTCGTGGATAGCGTAGAGGGCTTGACCGAACAGGACGTGAAGATTATCGGCTACGTGCACGAACAGGGAAAACCCTCCGTGATCGTAATGAATAAATGGGATCTCGTGGAAAAGGATACGCACACCGTCAATAAATTTGAGGAAAAGCTCAAAGAAGACCTCAAATTTATGGACTATTATAAATCGACGTATATCTCCGCGAAAACGGGACAACGCGTGGAAAAGATACTCGCGGCGGCGGAAGAGGTGTACGCGCACGCGTCTTTCCGCGTGCCTACGGGCGAGCTCAACGATTTAATCGGCGACGCAGTGCGCTTGCAAGAGCCCCCTTCGTATTTGGGCAGAAGAATGCGCGTGTTTTTCTCCTCGCAGGTGGGCACTTGTCCGCCTACGTTCGCACTGTTCGTCAACGACGAAAGGCTACTGCACTTCTCCTACGAGCGGTATTTGGAAAACACCATTCGTCGGGCATACGATTTTTCAGGTACGCCGATTAAAATCGTAGTCAGAGAGAAAAAAGACGAGGATTGATTATGAAAAATTTTTCTTTTATACAAAATTGGTGGCAATTTTTAGTGATTGCAATCGTATGCTATTTTATCGGGTGTTTTAACTTCGCGCGTTTTATCTCGCGCGTGAAAAAGCGAGATATCACGAAGATCGGCAGCGGTAACCCGGGGACGATGAATATGAGCCGCGAGTTCGGCTTGAAGATCGGGCTGTTGACCTTTGTTTGCGACGCTTTGAAAGGTGGCGTGCCTGCGATTATCGGCTATTTTATCTACCGCGGCTACGTGTTCGAGGGCACGACGATGCTCGTTTCCGATCTTGTTCGTTTTTGGTGCGGACTGTTCGTCGTGATCGGGCATATTTTTCCCGTTACGATGCAATTCAAAGGGGGTAAGGGTATTGCCTCCACGCTCGGACTTTTGTGGGCGTGCTTGTCCTGCGAAAACCCTTGGTGGATACTGTTTGCGTTTTTGTGCTTGGTAGGGATCGTCGTGTTTATATTCCTCACCGAATGGGGGTCTCTGGGCTCTCTCCTCGGCGTTTCGGGACTGTCGATCATTCAGCTTGTAATCCTCTTCACGCGTTATGCGAATTTAGCAGTGAACGCGTATCTGGTAGGGGCGTATCTGGTTATTTTTGCGATCAACGTGCTCACGTGGGTGGCGCATAGACAGAATTTGTCAAGGCTGTTTGCAGGCGAGGAGCATCACACCTCTATTAAAAAATTAGCCAAGAAAAAGAGAGGTTAAAATATGAAAATAGTCATTATAGGGCTTGGCACGATCGGAAAAACGATATTAAAGATCCTTGCGCGAGAAAGCCACACGATCACGATTATCGACGAGAACAAAGACAAGATCGAAGAGCTGATTGAAAAATACGACGTTTTCGGCGTAGTCGGAAACGGCGCGTGTATGGATATTCAAAAGGAGGCAAAGGTCAAGGAAACGGACTTAGTGATCGCGCTCACGGATAGCGACGAGCTGAATATTTTTGCTTGTATGGTAGCAAGAAAGGTGGGGGCGAAAAACACGATTGCGCGTGTAAGAAATCCCGATTACAGCAAGCAGATCGCCGAAATGAAAGAGGATCTGGGGATATCAATGCTCGTCAATCCCGAAAAGGACACGGCAAACGAAATATTCAATCTGATCAACTTGCCCTCTATCGTGCAGGTCGAGCACTTTGCCAAGGGCAGAGTTTTGCTCGTGGAGATCGTAGCGGAAAAGGGTTGTCCGTTGGTGGGCGAAACGTTGGTTTCACTTGGTAAAAAGCTTTCGACGAAAGTGCTTATTTGCGCCGTGCAACGGGGTGAAAACGTGTTTATCCCGTCGGGTAATTTCAGGATAGAAGAGGGGGATAAGCTCCATTTCACTTCGGACGTAAACACGCTGGGAGATTTTTTATCGGAGGTCAACCTCGTCAAATCCCCGTTCAAAAACGTTATGATCGTCGGCGGAAACAAAATCAGCGTTTATCTTGCCGAGCAATTATCCAAGAAAAAATACAAGGTAAAATTGATTGAAAGCAATAAAGCGAACGCGGAAAATTTGGCGGAAATTTTGTCGCGCGTAACCGTGGTTTACGGCAACGGAATGCGGCACGACGTTCTGATCGAGGAAGGACTTGAAGGAATGGACGCTTTCGTTGCGCTCACGAGTATCGACGAGGAAAATATGGTCGTTTCTATGTTCGCAAGCAAAATGAAAGTGAAAAAGACGATCACGCAGATCAAGAGCGACGATTTATACGGTATGCTTGGAGAGCTCGGTATTCACAACAACGTATCGCCTACGCACGTCGTTGCAAACAGAATCGTAAGCTATATCCGTGCGCTTGCGAATAAGCGCGGTAGTAACGTTTTAACGTTGTCCCGTCTGGTGAACGATCAAGTGGAAGCGTTGGAGTTTGCCGCAAAACGACAGGAAAAGATATATAACAAACCGCTCAAAGAATTGCGGATCAAAGAAAATTGTCTGATCGCTTGTATTATCAGAGAGAATCAAGTGATGATCCCCGACGGTAATTCTTGCATTCAGCAGGGTGATAACGTAATCGTCGTAACGACGCATAAAAACTTTGACGATTTAACGGATATTTTTGTGTAAGGCGGCGGCGATATGAATTATAAAAAACTCGGTAAAATACTCGGCAAGATTATGATTTTAGAGGGCATTTTGATGCTCGCGCCGCTTGCCGTCAGTTTGATTTATAAGGAGAGCGTAACGCATATTTTCGCTTTTCTCATTCCGATCGTCGCGCTGTTTTTGATCGGTTGCTTGTTACAACTGCCAAAGCCGCAAAGAGAAACGTTCTATCAAAAGGAGGGCTTTGCGCTCGTTGCGCTCGTTTGGATCGTTATGACGCTGTTCGGCGCGATTCCGTTCGTAATCAACGGGGATATTCCAAGCTATATCGATGCGTGCTTTGAAATGACGTCGGGCTTTACGACGACGGGTTCGAGCGTGATCACCGATATCACCAAGGTTTCCCACTCCACGCTGTTTTGGAGAAGCTTTTCGCATTGGATCGGCGGTATGGGTATTCTCGTATTCGTTTTGATCTTTATTCCCGAAAGCAACGAGGGCTCGTCCATGCATCTGCTCCGCGCAGAAAGCCCTGGGCCACAGGTGGGCAAGATCGTTTCCAAAATGAAAGTAACGACGAGAATACTCTATTTAATCTATTTGGGAATGACGGTCTTGGAAGTCGTTATCCTAATGCTGGATAAACCGATTGCCGGATACGAAAACGATAAATTCTTTTTCAGTCTGCTTGCCACGTTCGGGAGCGCAGGCACGGGCGGTTTCGGCTTTATCCCTAACAGTATGGAATTGTTCCACCCGTTCTCGCAATATGTAATAGCAATTTTTTTAATACTGTTCGGTTGCAATTTCAGCCTTTACTATCTACTCCTTCTCGGCAAGGCAAAAGACGTTCTTAAAAGTGAAGAATTTAAGGCGTATTTTCTGATAATCGGCGCGGCGGTAGCGCTTGTGTTTATCAGCTTGCTAACAAAAATGTCAGCCGTTTATTCAGCAGAAGAAGCGTTCCGGCATTCCCTTTTCCAAGTAGCGTCCTTAATGACGACGGCAGGCTATACCACGACCGATTACCACGTATGGCCGATGCTCGGCGTATCGACTCTTATCGTCTTAATGTTTATCGGTGCGATGGCAGGCTCGACGTCGGGCGGCGTTAAGGTGTCGAGGATTGTTATAGCGCTCAAAGGTGCGTATATCAATATCCGAAAGCTTATCAACCCCAGATACGTCCCCAAAGCGAAATTCGAGGGAAAAACGTTGGAAGAAAAGACGATCAACGACGTGTTTGCCTTTATAACGCTTTATTTTTTCCTGCTTTTTTTGGCAGTACTACTGTTGTCGTTCGATCCCGTCAACGGGCAAACCGTAACGATCGTTTCGGACGCTGGAACGTACACGGTCGAGCACGGCTTTTTCAGTAATTTTTCGGCGGTACTCACCTGTATCTCCAACGTAGGCCCTGCCTTTGAGGCGGTTGGCCCTTATGCAAGTTTTGCAGGGTATAGCGCATTTTCAAAGATCGTTTTAACCTTTACTATGCTTTTGGGACGGTTGGAAATTCTGCCCGTGTTGATTTTGTTCAACCCCAAAACGTGGAAAAAAGTGTGATTACTATTTGGCGGAAATAACCGTAAAAATATAACGCCCCCGAAAGTCTTCCCGACTTCCAGGTGCGTTGTCGTTGTTCGCTTTTTAAGGCCGTCGAATAAGCTCAACGGGTTTCTTTTTGCAGATTTTGAAGATAGGTAATGCAGACGATGCGATCGCCGTAAGCAAACTAATCAAAGAAATAATAAGAATTTGTCTAAACCCAAATAGCGCGAAATGGATAGAAATATTCATAATTTCCACGATATAGGCATTCACGAGCGCGCACCCGATCACGGCGAATACGTTTGCCAAAACGCCGTTGATTAAGGACACGATCAAACTTTCGCTAAGGAAGGTAAACAGAATGTCTTTTCCGCCCGCGCCAAGTCCGCGGAGCACGCCCACGCTTTGTTTCTTGCTTGCGATACTCGTGCTCATATAATTGTAGAGCATAAAGATCGAGAATAAGGCAAGCGCAAGGGCAGCATAGAGAAACAGATCAGCAACCTGACGGATCATCGTCTCGTTGGAACGGATCACGTTAAGCGCGGAATTGTTATACCAATGCAGCGCAAGATTGTTTTCGCTCATGAGATAATTCACAATCACGTTTCCACCCACGCGTATACTTTGCGCGGAAAAGAGTAGCTTGTTATAATCCCCCTGTTCGGTAAATACGCTCAAACCGCGCATTAAATTTTTATTCATCATCAGCTTGTAGCGCGAGGGGGAAGTATAATTTTCGGGATCGATCCCGAAATATACGCCCACAATCTTCACTTCTTTGTCGGCTTTCACGCCCGTTTCGGTAAAACGTTGGTGGATAGCCGCTTTGAGCGCGCCGTCTTCTGCGTTGACTTGCAGTTGGGTAAGAATTTTCGCCAAGGTGAGGCGGTTGTCCTCCGCCGTGCCCGTTTCCAAACTGCCGATCAAACTTTTCACGTAAGAGCGATCGGTCGCGTTGGGGAGCGCGGTGATATACGACGCGAATAAAGTTTCAAGATTGAAATGGTGTATTAAAACTTCGTCGTCGGCGAGCGTGATCTTGTTGTCCTGCGGATATTCCCCACTGAAAAGTAAAATTTTGTCCGCACCGTATTCCTCGGCGTTGTAAACGTACGTCGCCACCTGCTTTTTGGTCGCACCTTGCGCGGAAAGCGTCCAAGTAGCGTTGCCAACGTGGAAAATATCGGCGGAAAACGCCTTTTCGTTTGCGACTTGTAAAAAGTTTTTGGCAACGAATAAACACTTGCTCGCACTCGAATGAATATACGCGTTAAAGTCGTTGAGCAAAGCGTTTGTTTTCACGTTATAGGGCGTGGACTGACGGAGAAGTTCGTATTTTTCGGGGATTTCTCCACAATCGATAATGCCTACGATCGTATATTTTCGTTGCGCGACGGTAATGCTCGCGCCGAGTAAATCCTCGTAAGAACCGATCGTTATGCCGTTTAAGGGATTGCCGTTGAGATAATAGATAATGGAATCGGCAAGATAGGTCGAAATAGCGATCTGATATAAGCTGTCTTCCACGAGAAGTCCATTTTCATAAATTAGCTGGGGATAATCGCCGTAAACGAGGGAGTAATCGAAATCCTTGAATTTTCCGTTGTCATCAATTTCCTTGCCCTTTTCAAATTCGATAAACCCGTTTACCGAGTTGGTGTAATATTTTTTCCCCACGACCACGTCGGAAGAGAGTAGTTCGGTAACGGATAAAGATTGTTGCACGCTTCCCGTGGTGTTGTCGCGGAGGTCGAAAATACCCTTAACCACACCGCCCGTTTTGCTTTGTAGCTCGTCGATAACGTTTTGAGAAACTTTCACGGAATAACGGTCGCCTGCATCGTAATCCACCACGTAATCGGGATAAGCGACGACGGTGGGGGAAAGGGAGGTGTTCAGTTGATTTTTCAGTACGTTAGGCGTGCTGAAATTCGCGATCGTGTCGAATAAGGCGAACACGGCGAACGCGAGCGCGGAAATGAGGATTGTAAAGATTAAGCGCACGGGTTTCACGGCGAGCGATTTCACGCCGAGATAGGCAGCACTTTTTAACTTCATTTTACTTTTGCGTAAGGACACGGGGCTATCCACAGTATGTATAACTTTGCCCGTCGGTTCTTTGTCCCTGAAACACAGGTTTTCGATAACCTCTATTTTCTTGCGTTCTTTCACGGCTTTTGCCAAAGCGTCCTTTTCACTTTCGGAAAGCTCTGCGCCCTCGCGCACGATCAGTGTATTTTCCTGTTCGCTGACGTTGGCGGCAATTTCCTTTTGCGTGAACGTAACGTCTTGGGCAACCTTTCCGTCCACGAGGTGAATGATACGGTCGGCGTATCTTTCCGCAAATTCCCGATCGTGGGAAACGACGATCACCAGCTTGTCCTTGGAAAGCTTTTTTAAGGTGTCGAGGACTTGTATGCCCGTGCCCGAGTCGAGCGCGCCCGTCGGCTCGTCCGCCATAATAATACGCGGCTGTTTCACGAGCGCACGAGCGATTGCCACGCGTTGTCGTTGTCCGCCCGAAAGTTCGGAGGGATTGCGCGTTTTGAGCTCTTCGATTTCCACGTCTTTAAGGAGTCTTTCAAATTCCTCGTCGTCCGCTTTTCGCCCCTGCAATTCCATAGCGATTTTGATATTCTTTTCCACGGTAAATTCGGGGAGTAGGTTGTATTCTTGGAAAATAAACCCGATAAAGGTATTGCGGTAGCTGTCGTATTCGGTGGCGGAAAAGGTGGAGAATTTCTTGTCCTGTACGAGAATTTCCCCCTCGTCAATACCGTCCAGTCCGCCGATCACGTTGAGTAGGGTGGTCTTACCGCAACCGCTTTTGCCCGTGATGAACACCAAACCCGAAGAGGGGAAGGTGAGGGAAACGCCGTCCAAAGCGTTGACGATCCCTGCTTTCGTCTTATACGTTTTTCTAACGTTTTGAAGCTGTAACATAAAAAAGCCTCTGTGAAAAAATTTATGACTATTATATCATAAAAGAAAGCGCTTGTAAAGAAAAAACGCCCTGTAAAGGACGTTTTGCGTGTGGTGGAGTGAGTGTAACGTAATTTGAGCTGCTTAAATATCTCTATATTGATGATTGACAGTAATAAAACTTCCTTTCCCTTGACTTCTGTGAATTGTAACAATTCCAGCCCAAGCGAGTATGCCCGAATAATAAGTAGAACGTCGAGTTACAGAAGTTCCTTCTTCGGCATACAATAATTCGCTTGCAATAAAACCTTCCATAGAATCATAAGGTAAGTCTTTGCCAAGTTTTGCTCCGCTATGAGCTAAAACGTCGCCTCGATACATTTTACCGCCCAGATCATTTGCTTTTTTTACAATTTGATCGAAATGTTCCCACTCTAATATGTAATCGGGTAATTGTTCTGTTTCTATCCCCATACCTGTTCCCGAAATCCAAAACGGAATAGGCGAGCCTTTCAAAGTCGGCATTAATCCTTCTTTTCCACATTCATAAAGCTTGTTTTTAATAATATTACTAATCATAGTTTTTTCTCCTTAATATATATTTCTTTCAAAAATGACATTCTTATTTTCTGCGTCTACTTTGGCTTTATACCCCAACTTTAACCAACTTTTTGCATAAGTGTGATATTCCGTATTCGCCCAATAAGATTGTGGGAGATTATGTGCACTTGCAGGGAGAGCAAAACCCAAAATATCTTCTAATTGTTCATAAGATAATAAGATTCTTTTTTCCCAACTACCATATAAAAACTCCGACAAGGCTTTATATTTACTATTTGCGCATTCCGCAGGAAAAGTAGGGCGTTCTACATAAGATATATTATTTTGTTGCATATTTACCTTTTCTTCCAATTGAGCCACTCGCTTTTCCAATTCATCAATACGATTGTATAACTTTACAATATCCGTCAATTCTAATTGCATTTTAATAACTCCTTTATTTTTAGATTTTTTTGTATACTTTCGTCAAGTGTAATTATAGTATATCATAACTTAAAACTGTTGTCAAATGATTTATAACAACTTTTTTAATATTTTTTCAACTTTTTTCAAAAAAACAAAAAACCTAAACCGAGCAGTAATGGTCCAATTTAGGTTTTTACATTATTAGTTGATTTTCTTTTCAATAGTTATACAAGAAGCGGTAAGCATTCGCCGTATTCTTCCGCATAAATTGCGTTGTGTCTTGAATATTTCTTCGCTTATATATCCTGCTGAAAATAAAAGTTTTAACCAGCTTTCCGTTTCAAAGCATTCCTTTCTTGCGATTTTTAATTTTGAAAGCATATCGGGTAAGCTTTGCGGATATTGTGCCTCTGTTATATTTGCAAATACACTGGAAGAGGATTTACGAATTTGGAAAATAGTGTTTGAACAATCTTTTATTTTTGATAATGTTTGACATAACGTTTCAATATCAACAGCTAATTGTTCGGAATATTTCATTAGTAAATTTTCTTTCATAAATTTGTCCTTAGGAAAAAATCACAATTATAATTGTGTATGTAATCCGCGAAAGCGGTATGAAATCAATTTTAATTGTATGTAATCAAGCCGAAAATAACATACGCCTAACGGCGAGGACATACATTGCTACGCAATGATTACATACCAAGC
>JAZNEZ010000008.1:0-2159 GCA_045588875.1 Candidatus Scatosoma sp.
CGGACGGGGATTTCGTGCGCGCAAAGGATATCGCAGGGGCGGCGGGCTCTATGGCGGTGCTTTTGAAAGACGCAATGAAACCCAACCTCGTGCAAACGCTCGAACATACGCCGGCAATCATTCACGGCGGACCGTTTGCGAATATCGCGCACGGGTGCAACAGCGTGCAAGCGACCTACGCGGCAATGAGTCTTGCCGACTACGCGGTTACGGAGGCTGGTTTTGGCGCAGACCTCGGCGCGGAAAAATTCCTCGACACCAAGTGTCGCGCGGCAGGTATCGAGCCCGATTGCGTAGTGATCGTTGCCACGGTGAAAGCGCTCAAACTCCACGGCGGTGCGGCGAAAGAGAGCTTGTCGGAAGAAAATCTCGACGCGCTTGCAAAGGGTATGCCCAACCTCTTAAAACATATCGAAAATATAACGAACGTATATAAAAAGCCGGTGGTGGTGGCAATGAACAGATTCTTCACCGACACGCAGGCGGAAACCGATTTCGTAATCGAAGCGGTGAAAAAGGCAGGCGCGACGGCGGTATTCACCGACGTATTCTTGAAAGGCGGCGAGGGTGGCAAGGAGCTTGCCGAGGAAGTCGTGAAAGCCTGCGAAATACCCTCGAAATTGTGCCACCCGTACGAACTTGACGAGGGTGTGTGCGAAAAGATAAAAAACGTCGCGACGAAGATCTACGGCGCGGACGGCGTGGATTTTTCCGACGAGGCGCTTGCAAAGATCAAGATTATTGAAGAGAAAGGCTGTGGCAATCTGCCCGTAATTATTGCAAAAACGCAATATTCCCTTTCCGATAACGCGGAGTTGCTCGGTCGTCCTACGGGATTTAGAATTGCCGTGCGTGATATCGTGCTCAAAGGCGGCGCAGGCTTTATCGTGGCGATCGCAGGCAAAATTATGCTAATGCCCGGGCTGGGCGCGCATCCTGCGGCGGAAAAAATAGACCTTCTTTCCGACGGCACGATCGTTGGGTTGTCGTAACAAGCGAGCGAAACGCGTATAGCGTAGCGTCTTATCCACAAAAGAACAACCTGCCCTTGCTCGTTTACGAAAAGTAAACTCCCGTCGGGCAGAACGTCCGTTTTGCGGCAATACGCCACACTCTCCGCGTTTTAACGATAGACTAAATTAAGGAACGAGATATGAACGTTATAGAAGCAACGAATTTCATTGAACAAATCATCAACGAGGATATCGAAAACGGCAAAATCACCGCCGTACAAACCCGTTTCCCTCCCGAGCCGAACGGGTATTTGCATATCGGGCATATTAAAAGTATGCTCGTCAATTTCGGTACGGCGAAAAAGTACGGTGGCAAATGCAACCTCTTTTTCGACGATACCAACCCCTCCAAGGAAAAAACGGAGTTCGTGGACGCGATCCGTAAAGACATTGAATGGGTGGGCTACGAATGGGTGAAAGAGGTGTACGCCTCCGATTTCTTCGATACTATTTACGACTACGCCGAAACGCTTATCAAAGACGGCAAAGCGTTCGTTTGCGATCTTTCGCCCGAGGAAATTTCCGCTACGCGCGGTAGTTTGACGGAGGCAGGCAAGGAAAGTCCGTACCGCAACCGTAGCGTGGAAGAAAATTTAACGCTGTTCCGTGAAATGAAAGAGGGGAAATACCCCGACGGCAGTAAATGTCTGCGCGCGAAGATCGATATGGCGTCGCCGAATATGAATATGCGCGATCCCCTTATCTACCGTATTTTGCGTTGCACCCTCCACCGCACGGGGGATAAGTGGTGTATTTATCCTTTGTACGACTACGCGCACCCCATTTGCGATTATCTGCAAGGGGTAACCCATTCCCTTTGTACCCTCGAATTTGAGGATCACCGCCCGTTATACGACTGGGTGGGTATCAACCTCGGCTTTGCGCCCAAGCCCCGTCAGATTGAGTTTGCGCGCCTTGCGATCACCAATACGGTGATGAGTAAACGATATCTTAAAAAGCTCGTGGAAGAGGGGCACGTGCACGGCTGGGACGATCCGCGTATGCCCACGGTAACGGGACTTCGTAACCGCGGCGTACCGCCCGAGGCGCTCCTTGATTTTTGTACGAAGATCGGTATCGTAAAGGCAAATTCCGAATGTCAGCTTCCCTATTTGGAGCCTTCTTTTCTCAACATCCTCAACGAAA
>JAZNEZ010000009.1:0-2542 GCA_045588875.1 Candidatus Scatosoma sp.
GTATACGACGATTGCAAGCACGCCGATCGTGAGCGCGAATACGCCGATGGATTTAGGATCAATGAAAAAGCCGGTGAGCAGCGCGCCGAACACGATAAAGGGGGAACGCAAAAACAAGCGGAGCGCAAGATTGATTCCCGATTGCAGGCGATCCACGTCCCCCGTCATACGGGTGAGTAAAGTTGCCGTGCCCGTTTTATCGATATCGCGGTAGCTCAAAGACTGTATTTTTCGGAATAAATCGCGACGAATCCCTGCGGAAACGCCCGTCGCCGTACGGGCGGCGAAATACTGAGCAATCACCGAAAAGCACAGCCCGACGAGCCCGAACGCGGCGAGTAGCAGGCACATTTGCACGATAAACGCTCTATCCGCGTTGGGATAGCCACCGTTTACTTGCGCGCCCAAGCCGCGATCGACGATGAGTCCGACCACGAACGGAACGAGAAGTTCGAGCGTCGCCTCGAACAGCTTAAACAGCGGACCGAGCAAGCTTTGCCATTTATAGGGTTTGAAATACGCAAACAGTTTTTTCATACTTTCCTTATTTATCAAGCAAGACGGGGATACCCTCCCCGTCTTTTTTAGTTGGTTTTAAGCGTTTTCCCCGTTCTCGGGCAACAGACAACGATAAAGCTCCTTATAATCGCGGATCTTCAACAGCCGCGCGCCGTCCTCGGTGGAGGAAAGCTTTTCGTTCGCCGCGCGCATACGGAAATCGTTGATCCATTTATTCGTGAAGATAATAAACGCGATAAACGTTACCACGAATCCTACCGCGCACGCAATCGTAGGAACGATAAACGTGTTTTCACGCGTGGTGAAATTTTTCAACCCGAATACGACCGTCAGCACGAACAGCGCGATCATAGGCAACGTCGAGCAAACGAACGCTACCGTCGAGCGTTTGAGCCGAGCGCTTATCACTTCACGGCGGCTCGCCTGCTTTTCTTCCACTTTCGCCGCAAGCGGCTCTTCCTCAGCGGTGAGCTCTGCCACGCGCTTTTCAAACGCGGCTTTATAATCGCGCTTGATAATATCTACCGCCTTGTAGCCCAAATCGTATTCCAGACTTTCCACGCCTGCCTCCGCGTACTCGCCGATCAATACGTCGGGATCGGTGAAATCGGAGGTCTTTGCGCGCCAATACCCCACCGACGCCTCGGTTGCCTCGTCGTCAAGGGCAAGCGCGTGCTCGAATTTCAGCTCCGCACTATGGAAACTGCCCGAGGCGAGTAGCTCGTCCCCCTCGCGACAAGCGCGCTCGTAGTCCGCTTTTTTCTGCGCCGCTTCCTCTTCCTTTTTCCTGCGGAGCGCAATCGCCTCCTCGGGCGAAAGCCCCACGAGATCCTCGTCGTCCTCGTCCGTTTCCAAAACAGGAAATTCAAACACCGCCTCTTCCGTAGTTTCCTCGTCTTGGAGCGTTTCGTCCGTCGCGTCGATAAAGCCCTCTTTCGTCTTTTTCAAGCGTACACCTCTTCCGTATTCGTCGTCGATAATTCTTTCTTCCATAAGCTTTCTCCTTATATATCAATTCCGCTCCGTTTCCGCGATCTCCTCACGGCTCAACACAAACGGATTTTTCCAAACCTTTTGTTCTTTCGGTGCAAGCGTTTTACAAACGGCAGTACGGAATTTTCCCCGATACCTGCTCTTTGCCCACTCGCACAGCTCGCGCGTTTCGAATAACGCCAAAACACAGCTCCCCGAGCCCGTCATCACCACGCCCAAGGGCGAAAAGGATTTTGCCTCTTCAAACGCCTTTTGCACGTCTTGATTGAGCCTCGCCGCAGGCGGAAATAAATCGTTCGTCAAATACCTGCCCAGCCCGTTTATATCCTTTTTTAAGAGCGCGTCGATCGCTTTTTCGGTGGCGTTTTCCTCGCCAAAGCGTACGGGATTGCAGTCGTATTCCCGATAGCACGCCCCCGTTGCTACGGACGAAGCGGGCAATAGCATAAAGAAATGGTATTGCTCGTCGCACGAAAAGGGGGTAAGCTCGTTCCCTCTGCCCTGCATACGCGCAAAACCGCCACGCAGCATATACTTAGTGTCGCTCCCAAGCCTATCGGCAAGCGTGCCAAGCGCGGTTTCGTCGGTAACGCCGTATAACTTCGCCATACCGTTCAAAACGCCGCTCGCGTCAGCGGACGAGCCGCCCAAGCCTGCGCCTATCGGGATATTCTTATACACGGTAATATCCGCGCCACTCGTGCCAAACGTTTGGGAAAACAGCTCGGCAGCTTTGAGGGCGTTGTTGTTTTCAGGTGGAATACTTTCGCTTCCCAGCCCATGCATACGAACGGAGGAAAGCTTGTCCTTGCGTTTTTTGAGTACGATCAGATCGAATATATCCACACTCGCCACCAAGGAATCCAAGAGGTGATATCCCCCCTCGTTGCCCGTGATTTCCAGCGTAAGATTGACTTTTGCATACGATTTTATTCTGACCGTATTCATTCGTGCCTGCTCCGTAATTTGAAAAGTTGTGGCAGGGAAAAACCCTGCCACTCGGTTCGTCCGATTTAATTGTACCATATTT
>JAZNEZ010000010.1:0-5088 GCA_045588875.1 Candidatus Scatosoma sp.
TCCCCTGGGGTAATACTCTTTAACGCGCTTGATCTTCTGACAAGCCAAATCGGCGAATGGTTGGGGCTCGGCTTGGAGGCGCTCGGTGCAAACGAGGCGATCGTAGGGCTCGTGTGCGACGGTATTTGGGGCGGTTTGGCGTCCGTGTTGAGTTTCCTGCCGCAAATTTTAGTACTGTTCTTGTTCTTCTCGATTTTAGAGGACACGGGGTATATGGCGCGCGTGGCGTTTATGCTCGATAGAATTTTCCGTCGTTTCGGCGTTTCGGGCAGAGCGTTTATGCCGATGATTATGGGTTTCGGTTGCTCCGTGCCTGCAATGGTGAACACGAGAACGATGGCGGACGAGAGAGAAAGAGAGGCGACGGTGCGCGTAATACCGTTCTTCTCGTGCGGTGCGAAAATGCCCATTTTGCTTGCAATCGCAGGCGGTATCGTGCAAGCGTTTAACGTCGGTAACGCGGACGTAATCACCTATTCAATGTACGTGCTCGGTATCGCAACGGCGCTTATTTCCCTGCTCGTGATGCGCAATACCACGATGCGCGGCGAGGCGTCCCCGTTCATTATGGAATTGCCCACCTATCATATGCCGTCGTTTAGAAATTTGATGTTGCACCTTTGGGATAAGTCGAAACACTTCATTCATAAAGCGTTTACGATTATCGTGGCGTCGTGTATCGTGATCTGGTTCTTGTCCAACTTCGGCTGGGCGTGGAACTACCTCGGCGAAGAGGGTATGAACGACTCTATTCTCGCCTCCGTCGGTAAGCTCATTCAACCGTTCTTCACCCCCCTCGGCTTTGGCAGTCAGTTGACCGATAAAGGCTGGGTATTCGCGGTGGCGGCGATCACGGGCTTGATTGCGAAAGAGGACGTTATCGCAACGTTCGGTACGCTCGCGGCTTGTATTTCCGCAGGTTTCTTGGGCGCGACCGAGGACGGTATTTACGAAGTAACGGTTATGATCGCGGAAACGGGTATCACCGTGCCGGCACTCCTTTCGTTTATCGCGTTCAATATGCTCACGATTCCTTGCTTTGCCGCCGTTGCTACGGCGAAAGCGGAAGTGGGCGAGGGCAAGTTCAAATGGACGCTCCTGTTCTGGATCTTTACTTCCTACCTCGTATCGACAATGGTATACACGATCGGTCAGTGGTGGTGGACGGCGCTCGTTTGGGCGGCGGTTGCGGTGGCAAGCGTCGTAGGTATCGTAGCCTATAATAAATACGCGGATAAGGAGAAGAAATCGTGAAACCGATTGACGTAATTATTATCGTAGCGTCGGCGTTGTTCGTCGTGGGCGTAACGGCGTATTCGCTGTGGAAAAAGAAAAAGGGTAAAACGGGCTGTGGTTGCGGTTGCGATTGCGGTAGCTGTTCGGGTTGTCCGTCGGCAAAAAAGAATAAAGACGAATAAAAAAAGCGCGGACGGCTCGTCCGCGTTTTTCGTTAAAGGAATATGCAAATACCTTGCAATAGCACGAGGTGCAGGGGATAGAAGATATAAAAGAAATACTTGGTTTTCAGTTTGCCTTTCTTGCCGTTATATAGGAGCAATATGGGAAGCGAACCGAGCGCGTAGAAAGACAGCGTTTGCGGTAGATAGGAAAGGGCAATCAAAATCAAGCCGATAGAAAGGCATAAAACACGCACGGGCAAACAATCGAGCTTTTTCAAAACCTTAGGGGCAGGTATGCGGTGAAAATCGAAAACGCTCGCAAACACCGGCGTCATCACACCCCAAAAGCCGTAGTCAACCGTAAAGATTTGACAAAAGGCGAAATCGCAGAACACCATCGCCGCAAACAGGATACAGCCAAGCGTTTTATCCGTGCCGTTCGCATTTTCGTCAAAGAGCGTTTTCTTCATATACTGCATAGCGTAGATGGTGAGCACGGAGAGGGAAAAGGTTACCAAAATAGACATATATAAATTGCCGTCGTCGAAAAAGTAATAAACGACTTGGCAAACGATCGCAAGCACGAACAGCAACGTGAAATGTTGCGTCTTGTTTTTCGTATACCGACAGCCCTCCGAGAGAGCGAACGCAAACAGCGGCATAGAAAGTCTGCCGACGATCCGCCAGATAGGCTCGTAAGGGAAAAACATCAAGCCGATATGATCGACGAGCATCAGCGCCGCCGCAAGAAATTTGAGGGCGTTGGTGTTGAGCACGCGCAGTTTTTGTAAAAATTCCATTATTTGACCTTTTTAGCGTTGCGCTTATCCATTTTCGCCTGTTTTTTCGCCTGCTTTTTTTCTTCCTTTTCGGCGAGTTTTTTCTCCGCGCGCTCCGCGCGCGTTTTCTCCACCGTTTTATCCAGCCAAAGGCGGTGCTTGGTTTTTTCTTCCTCGGGTTTGATCTCCTCGCCCTTCATTTTCTTAAAGAAATTATCCACCGATTTTACAGGCTTTGCGATCGGCTCGAAATCCGCTTTCAAGCCCTCCACGAGCAGGTTGAAACGGGAAACGACGATCGAATACACGATTTCCAGCACGATTTGCAAAATAAACCCGACAAGCATAAACGCGGTGAGAAGTACGGCGATCGGCGTTGCGTTCGTCGTTGTGATACAAATGCTGTACACCGTAACGCCGAGGGTATATAATTTAATAAGCTGTTTGGAGCGTTTGAAAAGCGTTTTCACAATCTTTTTCGCCGCCATTGCCGCCGCGCCCTTGTGCGTGCTCATTATCAAAAAGAATACCAAATACGCAGTAGATAACGCAAAGAGAACGGCGTTCACCCAAACGTTGCCTTTGCCCGAAAAGAGCGCGTAGGCAAGATAGGCTATGTAAAGCCCTTGCGTACTCACGTTAAACACGTAAAGTACTTTGAGAAAGTCGCTTTTGATTTTATTAAAAGCGGTGGTAGTGTAATCTAACATACGTTTTCACCTCACTACCTTTCATTATAAGAATTTTTGTCGATTTGTCAACTTTTTTAAGGTGGGTTTTATTGACAAGAGGGAAAATCGAGGGTATAATATAGATATGAAACGCAATTTTGATAAGGAAATGCTCGAACAAATACAAACGCTGAAAAGGGGTACGCCGTTACTTTTGCATAGCTGTTGCGCCCCGTGTTCTTCTGCGTGTTTGGAAAGGCTCAAAGATTTTTTCGATATCACCGTGTTATATTATAATCCGAATATCGACGAGAAAGAGGAATACGAAAAGCGCAAAGCCGAACAAAAACGGTTGCTTGAAAAAACGGGCTGGGCGAAATTCCTCGATTGGGATTACGAGCAAGAGGCGTTTGAAAAAATCGCCCAAGGCTATGAAAGCGAGCCCGAACGGGGTAAACGGTGCTACCGGTGTTATGCGCTGCGATTGGAAAAAACGGCGCAGGTTGCCAAAGAAGACGGTTTTTTATGGTTTGCCACCACGCTCACGTTAAGCCCTTATAAAAACGCCGAATGGCTCAATGAGATCGGGGAAAATATAGGGGGCAGGTACGAGATAAACTACCTTTTCACCGATTTCAAAAAGCGCGGCGGTTATCACCGCTCGATTGAGCTTTCCAACGAATACGACTTATACCGCCAAGACTTTTGCGGTTGTAAATATTCCAAAAAACGCCCGTAATTTACGGGCGTTTTTCATATTCGCAAACAGTATCATCTTAAACGTATTGCCCAATACATAGGCGATTGCTTAAAAATAACGATCTGCACCCCCATAAACACGGTGTCGAGCACCACCGCTACGCCGAGCGTCCAACAAATCCATTTCGCCGCCCTCTTGGAAAGTTTGCGTTTGAGAAAACCCAACACGGGATAAAAGATAAATTTGAACGCCAAATAACACGCACCGCCTGCGCCCACGGCAGGTAGCACGCCCGAATATTGCGTGATATGAAAGGGCTGGTTATTGTAATCCCAAAGTTCCACTCCAAAGCACCAATCCCATAGATGTCCGACCAAAATTTCCCCCGAAAATACGAGCAGACAGGGAAGAATAAAGCATATGATATTAGAAAGTATTTTCGTTTTTTTCGTGCGCTCCTTGAATAACGGTTTGCCGAAAAACGCGATATGGTCGGCGTCGCCAAGTAAAAGATATAACCCAAACACCGCCAAGCCGTACGGCGAAATAAAAGGCAAGAGGTGATACCGACAGTCGATCACGCCCACCGCGATCGCACGCAGGATATTTTCCGCAAGCCAGCCCATAAAAGCCACTCCGATCGCCATCACCCCAAGATAGGGGAAGTCTTTTTTGAATTGTTTCCAAGTATTCGTTCTCGTTTCGTTCAATGCAACCGTGCTCCTCGTTGAAAAATGTCGTATATTTTATAAACCGCCATGCGCTTGACAAAGAAGGGGAATTTTTTATATAATATTAGGTGAATAAGGAAAAGGAGAAACGATTATGAACAGCGGATAAAAGAAACATACTATATTATAATGCAAAAGAAGAGGAAATAAGAAATTAGGAGTAAAAAAAATGTATCAAATCAAAGACTTATTCGACCTTGATAAAACGCTCGCAAGTGAGTATTTATCGGGGTTTACCTATCCGTGGGAGGCGCTTGGAGGGATTAAGGATTTTATCCGCGAGCTTGGGAAAACGCTGAATAACGCGGATTACGAGGAAATCGCGCCCGAAATTTGGGTGCATAGGAGCGCAAAGATCGCCAAAAGCGCGAGTATCAGCGCGCCTTGCATTATCGGCGAGGGCACGGAAATTCGACATTGTGCGTTTATCCGGGGCAGCGCGCTAATCGGCAAGAACTGCGTGGTGGGCAATTCCACCGAGCTGAAAAACGTGATCCTTTTCGATAACGTGCAAGTGCCGCACTATAATTACGTAGGCGATAGCATACTCGGCTATAAGGCGCATATGGGCGCAGGCTCGATCACGTCCAACGTAAAGTCGGACAAAACGCCCGTGGTCGTAAAATGCGGCGACGAGCAAATCCCAACCGGCTTGAAAAAGATGGGCGCAATGCTCGGTGATTTCGTGGAAGTGGGGTGTAACAGCGTACTCAACCCTGCGACTATTGTGGGCAGAAACAGTCAGATTTATCCGCTTTCCTGCGTACGCGGTACGGTGGTGGAGAACAGTATTTATAAAACGGGCGG
>JAZNEZ010000011.1:0-4789 GCA_045588875.1 Candidatus Scatosoma sp.
GGTGGGCGTACAAAGCAATACCCCGTCGCCCGAAATAACGTCCTGGCCCTCGTTAGAGGTAACCTGTAAACGTAAAATTTGTGTGGATTTGGAGGCAAGTTGTCCACAATCGCGCTGAATCGCCACTTCGTTGAGCGCATAATACGTCTTTCCGCCGATATCCAGCTGTAAAATACTGCGTTTCAAAATACGGCAATCGCCTTTTTCAAGTTGTTCCAAAAGCTCGGCGATCCGTTCCCTTTCCCCTTTTTCGTATTCTGCTAAAAAACCGAGGTTGCCGTAATTGATGCCGACGATTTTCACGTTTTTACGCGCGGCGGTTACCGCGGCGTGCAAGATCGCGCCGTCGCCACCCAACACGATCACGACGTCCACGTCATTGATTTCTTTCGGGGAGGTAAATAATTGCGTTTCGTGCCCCAACGATTGCAAAAACGCTACGAGCTCGTCGATAACGCTTTGACTTTTTACTTTCGTTAATTTTCCCAACACTCCGATTTTCATCGTTTTCTCCATAGTTGAATTATTTTATATCTTTCATTTCGTTTAAGATTTGTACATTTGATTTTTTGCCCCGTTCGTCGGGTTTTACGTGCAACACGTACTCAATATTTTTGCCTTTACGAATGGGCGCGTTCACAATCCCAAATGGGTATAAACGGTTTTCTTCCGCATACATAAGTACCTTTTCCACGATTTTTGCGTGTGCGGACGGATTTACGATCCCGTTTTTGCTGATATTTTTATTTTCACATTCGAATTGGGGCTTAACGAGCACAAAGGCGTCGCCAAAATCCCCTAAAATACGTTTGATCGTCGGAAAAATCAAGCGTAAGGATATAAAGCTGACGTCCGTTACCACCGCGTGTATATGCTCTGAAAAATCGTCCGCCTGCAAATATCTTGCGTTGGTATTCTCCATTCGCACGATTTTAGGCTCGCCAAAAAGGCTTTCGTGGAGCAAACTTTCCCCAACGTCCACGGCGTAGATTTTTGCCGCGCCGTTTTGGAGCAGACAATCGGTAAAACCGCCCGTGCTCGCCCCGATATCCACAAAAATTTTATCTTTACAATCAAAGGCAAATTTTTTTATCGCCCGATCGAGCTTATATCCACCGTTGGAAACAAAACTTTTTTCCGCTTGTATAAAGGTGATTTCTTCTTGCCCGTTCACCTCGTCTTTCGTACGTATACGCTTACCGTTTACAAGCACCAAGCCTTTTTCGATCGCCTCTGCCGCTTTCGTACGCGAGCCGTATTTCTTGGCAAAAAATTTATCCGCTCTCATTGGACGAGTTCCGTTATATATTTTTCGATTTCTTTACAGTCCACGCCGTACTCGCTTTGCAATGCCGCAACACTTCCTTGGTGAATAAATTCGTCGCGATAAGCAAAATTTTTCACCTTGCAAGCCATTCCGAGCCGAACGATTTCTCCGTCGATCATTGCACCCAAACCGCCTAAAAACACGTTGTCCTCGATCGTAACGATATACTCGCTTTGTAAATTCTTCAAAAACGAAATATCGAGCGGTTTGATAAAACGCGCGTTTACCACGTCAAAGCGCTTGCCTTGCTTTTCAAGATTTTTCAAGACTTTCATAGCGACGATCAAACACCGTTCGCCACTTGCAATCACCGTAACGTTCGATTTTTTATCGCCTTTATATAAATACTCCCATTTTCCAACCTCAATCGGTTGGTTTGCCGTTTCGAACACAACTTTACCTGCTCGCGGATAACGAATCGCAAGCGGATGCGGATACGTGGTACTGAACGCAAGAATACGTTTTAATTCTTCCGTATCCTTGGGCGCGGCGATCGCCAAATTCGGAATCAACGATAAATAGGACAAATCGAAAACGCCTTGATGCGTTTCACCGTCCGCGCCTGAAATTCCTGCGCGGTCGATACAGAACGTTACCGCCATATCCTGCGCGCATACGTCGTGTATGATTTCGTCAAAAGCCCGTTGTAAAAAGGTGGAATAGATGGCGTAATACGGTTTTAAGCCACCTGCCGCCATCGACGCGCAAAGCACGGACGCATTTTCTTCGCAAATACCCACGTCGAACGCACGCTCGGGATATTTTTCAAAAAACTTGGAAAGTCCCAACGCCTCTTTCATTGCCGCGGAAACGACGGTGATTTTATCGTTCTCCTTGGCAAGCTCGCAAAGACTTTCTCCTAAAACTTGCGAATATTCTTTCTCTTTTGCCGACCCGACGGGCGGCACGCCGTGCGTGTTGGTGGGGTGTTCCTCGCTAAATTCGTAGCCCTTGCCCTTTTTCGTGGCAATATGCAACAACACCGAATCCGTTTGCAAAAGCATTTTCGCTTCTTGCAGAGCGTCCACCATTTCGTCAACATCGTTTCCGTTTTTCACGCCCAAATATTTCAAGCCGAAACTTTCCAAAAGCCGTACGTTTTCCGATCTGCCGTTTTCTTTGAGTTGCGTAAGCATTTCGTGCATACCGCCCACCGTAGGAGAAATAGACATATCGTTATCGTTGAGAATAATTAGAATTTTCGTACGCAACACCTGCATACTGTTAAGCGCCTCGTAAACGAGTCCGTTATTAAACGAGCCGTCGCCGATATACGCGATCACGAAATGGTCTTGTTTATGCAAATCCCTTGCCTTTGCAAGACCGAGCGCGGCGGAAACAGAAGTGCCTGCGTGTCCCGTGTCGTAACAATCGTATGCGCTTTCCGCTCTTTTGGGAAAACCGGATATACCGCCTGCTTGTCGCAAGGTGTGAAACCGTTCCGCACGGTCGCTCAGCAGTTTATAGGCATAGCATTGATGTCCTACGTCGAATACGATTTTATCGTTTGGAAAATCAAACGTATAGAAGAGCGCAACGGTTGACTCTACCGCGCCGAGGTTAGACGCAAGGTGTCCGCCGCATTGCATAACCGTTTCGTATATCACCCGTCGCAGCTCGTCGCACAAAACGTTTAATTCTTCTTTCGTGCAACTTTTGACAGTCTTTTGCTGCAAAGTTTTTAACATACAATCGCTCCTCTCGCCCTTACTCACTTACTTCTTTCCAACACGTAATCCACCAGATCACTCAAAAAAGTTACGTCCCCGTCTATTCCCTCTAATACGGCGTGGCAATCTTTCGCGCACATATCCGCACGAATCTTCGCACCGTCCAAGCCGTATAAACGAACGCAGGTAAGCTTATTTTCTTTACTATCCTTACCGATCGATTTGCCGAGCTTTTCAAAATCCCCCGTAACGTCGAGAATATCGTCCGTCATCTGAAACAGAGTGCCCAACAATTTCCCGAACCGTTCAAACGGTAAATAATGCTTGTTATCGCTCAACAAACTCGCGATCATAACGGACGCCAACAACAATTTGCCCGTTTTATGCTCGTATACGTAGGCAAGGTCGGCTTCCGTTACGTCCCGTTCCTCTTTGGAAAAATACAAATCTGCCGATTGACCGGCAATCATACCGCGCGCCCCTGCACATTCGCAAAGAAATGCGGAGGCAAGCGCGTATTTTTCGCCTTTCATACTTTCACGGAAACAGATCGCATACGCCTCGTTGAGCAACGCGTCGCCTGCCAAAATAGCGTTCGCCTCGCCAAACGCTTTATGCGCGGACGGCTTTCCGCGACGGAAATCGTCGTTATCTAGCGCAGGCAGATCGTCGTGCACGAGCGAATAGGCGTGTATCATTTCCAACGCCAAAGCGAAAGGCAAAATATCCTCTCTCGGCACGTTTGCCACCTCGGCGCAAGCCAAGGCAATCACGGGACGAATACGTTTACCACCGTTGTGCAGGCTGTATTTCATACTCTCGCCGAGCACTTCGGGAACGGTTTGTAGCTTGTCCGTATATTCTTTCAAATACGTTTCGAATACGGACGCATAATTTTCATAACAAAGATCAAAATCGGTCAATCTTTTTTACTCCTTAAACGTTGCAAGATAAGTATTATACATTAACATAGTAATCGTCATCGGTCCAACCCCCCCAGGGACGGGCGTAATAAACGAAGTTTTGTCTTTTACGTTTTCAAAATCCACGTCGCCACAGAGCTTACCGTTCTCGTCGCGGTTCATTCCCACGTCGATTACGACAGCCCCATCTTTCACCATATCCGCCGTAACGAATTTGGCTTTCCCGATAGCGGACACGAGTATATCCGCCGTTTGGCAAATTTCTTTGATATTTTCCGTTTTACTATGGCAAATCGTAACCGTAGCGTTTGCATTCAACAAAAGCATTGCCATCGGTTTACCGACCGTATCGCTTCTACCCAGCACCACCGCGCGTTTTCCCGAAACCTCGATCTTCTCGTGTTCGAGCATTTTCATAACGCCAAGCGGCGTACAAGCCACGATACGTTCTTTGTGCATCGTCAAAAGCCCGAGATTTTCCGCGGAAAAACCGTCCACGTCCTTTTCAACGGGAATATGCGCCGTCGCCGAATCCGCGTTTAAGCCTTTGGGCAGGGGTAATTGCAATAAAATGCCGTTTACCTCGGGATTTTTGGCAAGCTCGTCCAACAGGTTTTCCACTTCCCCTTGCGTTGCCGTTGCAGGCAATTCGTAAGAATACGAACGAATCCCTATTTCGCCGCAAGCCTTGATTTTATTGCGCACGTAAATACGGGACGCAGGATCGTCGCCCACGATCACGACGGCGAGCCCAGGGGATTTTCCTGCTCGTTCAATTTTCAATTTCAGCTCCTCGCGGAGTTTTGCCGCGATCGCCTTTCCTTCAATGAGTTTCATTCCTTTCTCCGACCTTTTTATTGATCACGCCC
>JAZNEZ010000012.1:0-1618 GCA_045588875.1 Candidatus Scatosoma sp.
GTAATAACACGTTTGAGCGTTGCAAGCTCGGCTACGTGGAATTGCCTGAAACCTCGCAATCGCTCGGTACGGGTGCGTTTGCAAACAACCCGTATTTGTCGAGCGTGGTGTTCGATGCATCTAAAATTAAAATCGGTCCGCAGGTATTCAAGGGCTGTGCGCAACTGTCCTCTATCTATATCAACGCGGCGGTTATCGCGTCGCGCGCATTTGAGGATTGTGAAAATCTTTCGCAGGTAACGCTCGGTAAGGACGTTGCGGTTATCGGCGAATACGCCTTTGCGGGCACGAAGGTTGGAGCGTTTATGCTCGATAATAACCAAGTGTTTGCCGCAAAAGCAGGCGGTGCGCTTATTTATAAGGGTACGGAGCTCGTGCTGGCTGCGCCTACGTATGCAGGTGTAGCGAACGAGGTAACGCTCGGTAGCGACACGACGTCGATTGCGACGGGCGCGTTTGCGGGTAACGTCAAGATTTTCGGCGTGGTGGCAAACAGCGTTACGAAAGTAGGGGCGTATGCCTTTGCGGATTGCTCGAATTTGGAAACGGTATCCTTTGATAACGTGGAGGAAATCGATACGCACGCCTTTGCAGGTACGGCAATCAAGGCGTTGCCCAAGCTTGACAAGGTAGAGAGAATCGGCAACTACGCGTTCTTGAATACGGGCGTAACGTCGGTGTCTATTGCGGACGGCGCGATCGTCGGTGATTATGCGTTTGCGGAAAACACCAAGCTTGAAACGGTTGTTATCGGCGACGACGTCGTGCTCGGTAAATCGGCGTTCTATTGCTCCATTAGATTGTATTCGTATGAGGTAACGGGTAATTTTGATCATTACACGCCGTATACTTACGAGGTGAAAGACGACGACGGTAACGTGATTGAAACGTATAGCTACTACCGCTATAACTACGCGGACGGTGTGCAATCCCGTATTAAGTCGGTGAAAATCGGCGACAACGTCGTTATCGGCGATTCGGCGTTCTTCGGAAACGCGAAGATGACGGCGCTTACACTCGGCGAGGGTGTGGAAATCGGCGATTATGCGTTCTTTAACTGTGTGGGATTGAGCACGCACTTACTTGAAAACAACGAGGAAAGCGTCGTTGATTTGTCCAAAGTTAAATCGGTGGGCGTTTCCGCGTTCTCCGGTTCGACGACGCAGGATTACGGTAAAGCGGATAACACTTGGTCGTATGCGTATGAAAGAGAATACGTCAACGGCGAGGTGGTGATTACGGGTTATGCGTATACCAACTTCGCACCGCAAATCAAGACGATTAACGTTTCGGCGGCTACCTCGCTTGGAAAAGGTGCGTTTGCCTACAACGCCGCGTTGCAGTCGGTTACGCTCGGCAGCGAGCTTGCGCAGGTTTCCGATTATGCGTTTGCGGATTGTGAAAACGTTTCTGTAATAGATTTGAAAAACGTAACGCAGGTTGGTAATTATGCGTTCTACGGTACGGGCTTGCAGGAAATTAATCTTGCAAAGGTCGATACCATTGGGGATATGGCGTTTGCGTTGACCGCGCTTAAAAAGGTAACGCTCAAAGAGGGCGCGATTATCGGCGAAGATGCGTTTGCGTATTGCGACGAGCTTGCGACGGTAGAAAAGTT
>JAZNEZ010000013.1:0-5225 GCA_045588875.1 Candidatus Scatosoma sp.
ATGAGTTCGATTCTCGTCGGGAGTACCATTAAACCTACAAAAGTCTAAATTACTCACGCTATTCTAATCAAAGTTTCAATAGCGTAAAAACTCAATTTGCGCTCTTATAAAAAACTTGACAATACCTATCCTTTGTATTATAATATAATCGTTAACGATTTTATAAATATAAGGAAAACGATTATGAAAAAATTCGTACTTATCCCCGATTCGTTTAAGGGTACGCTTTCATCCGCCGAGATCTGTAAGATCGCGGCGGAAAAAATATGCACGTTTTATCCAAATGCAGAGATCGTAGCCATTCCCGTTGCGGACGGCGGCGAGGGTAGCGTAGACTGCTTTTTATCGGCGTTGGGCGGCGAAAAAATCCCCGTGTATTGTAAAGGACCGTATATGGAGGATATCCGCGGCTTTTACGGACTTCTTTCAGACGGTGAAACGGCGGTTGTGGAAATGGCGGCTGCGGCAGGCTTACCTATGGTGGAAAATCGGAAAAATCCGCTCATGACCACCACGTACGGCGTCGGTCAGCTCATTTTAAGCGCCGCGCAAAAGGGCGCAAAAAAGATTATCGTCGGTTTGGGCGGCTCTTGCACGAACGATTTCGGTTGCGGCGCGGCGTATGCGTGCGGCGTACGCTTTTACGATAAAAACGGCAATTCCTTTATGCCCGTGGGTGCGACGCTCGGCGACGTGGCGAGGATAGACCTTACCCAAAAAGCTCCCGTTTTGAACGGCGTGGAGATCGTTACAATGTGCGATATCGACAATCCGCCGTACGGTAAAAACGGTGCGGCGTACGTTTTCGCGCCGCAAAAGGGCGCGGACGAAAAAGCGGTCGAAATTTTGGACAACGGCGTGAAAAGTATCTGTCAAACGGTTGCCCGTTCGTTAAATTTGGATATTTCCACACTGTCGGGCGGCGGCGCGGCAGGCGCGATGGGCGCAGGTATGGTCGTATTTTTCGGCTCGCACTTAAAAATGGGTATCGACGCGGTGTTGGAAACGGTACGCTTTTCGGAAATCATAAAGGACGCGGATATCATTTTCACGGGCGAGGGCAAAATCGATTCGCAAAGCCTGCGAGGCAAAGTCGTTATCGGCGTGGCCCGTGCGGCAAAAAGATATAACGTACCCGTGATTTCGATCGTTGGCGGGGCGGAGGGGGAACTCGACACGGCGTACGCCGAGGGCGTTACCGCGATCTTTCCTATCAACCGTTTGCCGCAGGACTTTTCGGTAAGTCGATACCATAGCGCGGAAAATCTTGCGTTTACGATGGAAAATATTTTGCGCGTATTGAAAGCACGTTGAGTGATAGACAGAGGAGCTTTTGAAAGTATATGTTCAATTTTAATTTTTTCTTTCGAAACGTGATGCTCGGCGTGGGGCTTGCAATGGACGCATTTTCGGTGTCCTTGGCAAACGGATTAAGCGAGCCTTTAATGAAAAAGAAAAAAATGTGCGGCGTTGCAGGCGTATTTGCGGTTTTTCAAGGCTTAATGCCTATGATCGGTTGGTTTTGCGTACATACGTTACTGCAATATTTTCAAGCGTTTGAAAAATATATTCCTTGGATTGCGCTCGGATTGCTCGGCTTTATCGGCGGTAAAATGCTGATCGAAGGACTGCGCGGCGAAGAGGAAACGGAAAAACCGAAAGTCGGGTTTTCGGCGCTACTCTTGCAGGGCGTGGCGACCTCGATCGACGCGCTTTCCGTTGGATTTACGATCGCGGAATATAAGCTACTTGCGGCAATCCTTTCCGCGTCGATCGTTGCCTTTGTAACCTTTGGAATATGTTTGCTCGGTTTAGCGCTTGGCAAAAAATTCGGCACGAAACTCGCAGGAAAAGCCGGTATTCTCGGCGGCGTTATTTTAATCGTTATCGGGTTGGAAATCTTCCTTACGGGGATATTATAATAAAGAGGTGATTTTATGATCTTATGTTTAGCAAACGGCTTTGCAACACTCCGTACGCCGTTTAACGAAAAGTACGATTTAATCCAAAAATTTCGCGGAATGGAAACGAGCTCTATCCTTTACAATCAGCCCGTGGATTTTATGGAATCGGGCTTAATGCAAAAGGATAAGTGGGATTATTGGCATATCGATATTCCGTTTGCGCTCAACACCGACGAGGCTGTGCCTGCATACGTGAACGACTGCTTTATTGGTGCGAATCACGGTCATCACGGTGCGGTGAGCGTGTACGCCCCTGCGCACAGGAAAACGGTTGCGGACGTTGGCTCGCTTTGGAAAGACGATAACGGCGTAAAATTTACGCTTATGCGCGTGGAAAGCGAGGATCATTTGCTTTTTCTTTCCGAAAATACGGGTGAAAACGTGGAAAATTACGCGTTTATTACCAAGATTGAGGGAAAACTCGTATATCTTGAAAACGGCGAAAATACCGCGGAAATTCGCCCTGAAAAACACGGTGCTACGGATTTGCGCCGAGCTATCCGTTATAAGGATAAGCGCGCCGTGGCGTTTACGAACGGAAAAGAGCGCGTCGTTTTTGGAGAGGTTTCCTGTGATTATGCGGAGATTCGTGAGGAATACGAAATTATCAATCCTGCGACGGTAGCGGAGGCTTTGCGCGTCGCGCGTCCGAAAGGTGGTTATCAAAAACAGCCCGATCTGGCGGACTACGGTCAACCTATGCTTTCTTGTAAAATTACTTATCGAATCGAAAACGACGGCACGATTTTATCGGTTTTCAATTATAAAAAGCTGATGAACGTGCGTTTCCAACGGTTTATGGGAATTATGTATCAAGAAAAGCTGGACGTTTATAAGGGCGGCATTTGGCGGTATTTTCCCAAGGCGTTGCCGTTCACGACGGAAGAGGGAACGTTTGATTTTTCCACGCCTACGCCTATCGTGGGACAGCCGTTTCCAAGATCGATGGCTTTAACGCGTGAGTACTGGCAGGATAACGGCTCGCCCTGCGAACGCGCAGTCGATTATTTCCGTGACGAAAAGGGCTATGATAAATTGGCGTTTGCAAGCGGTTTTCTGCCGTTGTACGACGGTGTGCCCGAAATTCGGAATAAGCAGGTTTCCAACGTGGTTTCCTTGAAATTCACGCGCAAGCATTATCCCACGTTTGCGGACGGGGATTTGACGAGCGTGCGCGGTATTGGTTATAAAAAGTATTTCACGCCGACGGCGGATAAAGCGTCGTACTATAAGGTTACGACGGAGGGGAAAACCTTTATTTACGTCGATTTCTTTGAACGGACAACGCTGGAAATTCCCGTGAAAGGCACGCCGAAGTGCTTTGAAAAGAGCGAGGGGATTGCGTATAAAAAAGAAAACGACAAGCTCGTCGTTACGGGCGAGCACGGCTACGGCGTATTCGTAGAGGAATAATACGCGCAGTATACAAAAAAAATATTTTGGGCATACTCTGTTTAGTGAATGAAAATAAAAGGAGTATGCCCATGAATCCATTTAACGAAAAACCGAGAGCGATCGAAAAGGATTTCCAGAACTGGAAACAGATGTATCCCAAGTCGTACGATAAACGCGCGATAGATCCGTATACGAAAACGCGTATCATTTTAATGAACGGTACGGAATTTGAATCGAACTGGTTTTCGCACCAATTTGCACGGCACGTTTGCGACAACGATTTGCGCCGAGATCTTGCAATGACGCGTATGATCGAAAAACAGCAGCAACTCAAAATTTCGCTGTTAAAGCCTGTCAACGAAAGTATTTTGGAGCACACGATCAGCTACGAACAACTTGCCGTCGATCTCACGGCAGAGCTTGCCAAACGCGAGCTTGATTGTAACGTAAAGACCGCGCTCGATTTTGCGCTTTTGGAAGATTTCGATCATTTGTATCGGTATGCAAATCTTTTGGAAATGGAACAGGGTATCGCCGCGGAATGGCTGGTGGGGCGGTATACGGAAATTATGCCAGGGCGACCTACGATCGCGCATCACAGATGTCCGCTTGATAACGTGAAACGTAATATCAACGCCAAAAATTCGGACACGCAAACGGTGCTTTCTACAATGATTATCACCGCCGCCGAACAGCAGACAATGAATTATTATATGAACGTAACGAACTTTGCGAGCACGGATATGGGGCGGAAACTGTATCAGGAAATCGCGCTCGTGGAAGAGGAGCACGTTACGCAATACGAGTCGCTTATGGATCCCAACGCCACGTGGTTGGAAATGCTCCTTTGGCACGAATATACCGAATGTTATCTCTACTGGTCGTGTTATATGACGGAGACGGACGCGTACGTGAAGAGTCTTTGGGAGGAAAACCTCGCAATGGAGATTTCGCACTTGCATAAGGCGGCGGAATTGCTCAAAAAATACGAGCATAAGGAATGGCAAGAGGTTATCAAAGATCCCGAATTCCCTGCGCCCCTTTCCCTGCACGAGAATATCGATTACGTGCGTAAGATCCTTGATACCACGGTGCAATATACGTCGGATAAAGAGGACTATAAACTGCTGAAAACGTTGCCCAAGGACGCGAATTTCTTCCGTTATCAAGATATTATCAATCCGAGCGTACAGATCGTGCCCTCGCATAACGTGATCGAAAGCTTTATTGCGCGCAGAGGCGCGGATTATCGCTATCAAGTCGCGCCCAGCCCCGTGCCTGAACTTCGTAACAGAAGAGAGGATAACACTTCGGTTGGTAGAAAGCCCAACGCCGCGGATAGCACGGAATTTACCTGCAACTAATTATAAAAAACCGCTTGTCTAACAAGCGGTTTTCTCTTTATTCTTTTTTGTCGGTTAACGTAAAGCCGTAATCGATACTTGGATTGACGGCAAGCAATGCGCGAACAAGCGCCTCGTTCCACTGAGGAGAAACGGATACCACCGTATACGCCTCGCCAAAATGAATCGTCAGCTTTTGCACGTCTTGATCGAGGAGTATAGAAGTGATTTCTTTAATCACGAATTTGCTTTTGATAAATCCGTATTGCGTGATAAAATGTTTCTCGTCCACGATATATTGCGAACGGATAAGCAGGGAAACGACGATCGCAATACAAAATACGCATACGGCGATTAGAAAGGGATATTTCAAAACGTCGTTAAAGGTTTTGATGCCGAACGTAACGATACGCCAAATAGAAATACAGATTCCCAAGCCACAGAGGGCAAGAATGGCAACGCAAAGGGCTATGATCACGGGTGAAAATTTGATTTTGAATCGTTGCTCTTGCAACTTGTCGTT
>JAZNEZ010000014.1:0-3405 GCA_045588875.1 Candidatus Scatosoma sp.
TCACGAACGTCGATAACTTCGATGTTCTTTCCTTCCGTCTTAAACTTCATCATATTTTCCGTTTGAGGGAAGAACATATTTTTGGGGGATTTTACCGTTTTCAAGGTTTCCAAAGAAACTTCCTTGCCTTCGCCCCAAACCGCATAATTTACTTCCCCTGCCTTTTTAATGGGAAGGAAAAGACCTTGCTTTTCAGCAATTTTTGCGTAAAGTTCATTTAATCTATCTTTTGCAATCTTCAACATTATTTTGCCTCCCCGACGATCGCGTCTTTCGGCTCAACGTCGCTTTCCGTGTACGAAGTGAGCGGCGTTTTGCCCTCTTCCGTTTCCCCTGCCTGATATTCGCCGTAAAGTCCGTCGATATCCTTAATAAACTTACGATTCAAAAGGTGCAAAGGTATGTTCTGCGGACATACTCTCGAACATTCGCCGCAGTCGGTGCAACGACCTGCCACATGGAAAGCGCGAATGATATGGAAAAGCTGTTCTTCAAATTTATCGTCGTTGGCTTTCGCCGCGATACCCGACGACGGATTATCGAACACGCATTTCACGCACGAGCACGCAGGACATACGTTTCTGCAAGCGTTACAACGAATGCATTTTTGCAACTGTTCACGCCAGAACTGAAAGCGTTCGTCCTCCGTCATCGCCTCTAATTTCGCCACCTCGTCGAAACGGTTGTTTGCAGGCGCAGGCATTTCGTGAAGAATGATCTCCTCGTCCTTTACTTGATGCGTTTTTCCTTTACAAGTACTGCATTTGCAAAGCAAAACGTCCTCTTTATTCAATTCCGTTTCACCGTACAGAGAAGAAACCTTTACGCTTTCGCCGTTCTCTTCCACCTCCGTTACGGCGTGCACGCCTTGGGCTTTGATTTTTTCGATATCTAGCTTGCCTTGACACTCGATCGCGATCACGTGAATATTCTCACGCACGATACGGTGTTCTTTGACGAGCTGATTAAAGCTATACGAATCGCAAGGCTTTAAGAAAATCGCCGTTTTTCCCTCTTTCTTGCTTGCTTGAATGAGGTATTTGGATAAATTTGCACCGCAAAATCCGTTATAAACGAAATCGGCTAATTCCTCAACCGTTTCAAAGCTTGCAGGCGAGGGATCGAAATAAAATTCTCCTTTTTTCCAACCGATCACGCGCTTTACTTCACCGCTTTCGAGCAGTGCTTTGGCGCGTTCGAGCATTTTCAATGCAACGTCTTTCATTTTATTCGCCCTCCTTTACGCGCAGATCGGTGAGCTTTTTATTCTCGCCGAGCGCCGCCACCGTTTTCACGAAATCGTTCATAACGGCAGAGAAACGCTGACCTTCCGCCGCGGAAACCCATTCCACGCGCGTGCGTTCTTTTTCAATTCCCATATAGTTCAAGAAACTATACAAGAGCGCCATTCTTCTTCTCGTGTAGTAATTTCCCGTTACGTAATGACAATCCCCAGGGTGGCAACCGCAAAGGATTACGCCGTCCGCGCCCTGTTGAAAGGCTTTGAGCACGAACATAGGGTTTACGCGACAAGAACAAGGCACGCGAATGATCTTTACGTTTGCAGGATACGTCAAACGGCTTGAACCTGCGAGGTCTGCGCCGGCATACGAACACCAATTACAGCAAAACGCAACGATATTCGGGGTAAATTCTTTCTTTTCCGTGTTTACATCTTGCATATCGCTTCCACCTCCGACATAATCTGCTTGGAGCTGAATCCTTTCAAATCCATTGCCCCCGACGGACAGGTTACCGTACAAGCACCGCAGCCGTGACAAACGGCAGGATTTACCGACGCCACACGGCGAATTTCCGTCTTTCCGCCACCCAAGCGGAATTCTTTATCCACGTACGTGATCGCGCCGTATGCGCAAACGTTCGCGCATTGACTGCAACCGTTACACATCGTTTCGTCGGGCGTTGCCACGCAAGGATTCGTTTTGAGTTTATCTTTCACGAGCAGTCCGATCACCTTTGCCGCACAAGCCGACGCTTGGGAAACCGTTTCGGGAATATCTTTCGGTCCTTGACAAACGCCTGCAAGATATACGCCTGCCGTGGGACTTTCCACGGGACGGAGCTTTGCGTGCGATTCCGTGAGGAAATTGTTCGTGTCGATACTCGCCGTGAGGAGCGTCGCCACCTTTCTCACCGAGGGTTCGGGCTCGATTGCCGCCGCTAAAACGACGAGGTCGGATTCGATCGTGATTTGCTCGTTATCGATCAGATTCGAGCCCTGCACCATCAGTTTACCGTTCTCGTTATATACCTTGCCGACCATACCTTTGATATAATCCACGTCGTATTGCTCCACCGCACGACGGAAAAATTCGTCGTAATTCTTCCCAGGGGTACGCACGTCGATATAGAACACGTGTACTTCCGTATCGGGATATTTTTCGCGAATGAGCATCGCATGCTTTGCCGTGTACATACAGCAGATCTTCGAGCAATACGGTTTGCCGCAACCGCTCGTATCACGCGAGCCGACGCATTGAATAAACGTGATAACCTTCGGGTGCTCGCCGTCGGACGGACAGAGCAGAACGCCGTTCGTAGGACCAGCCGCGTTCATCAATCTTTCAAGTTCCAGCGAGGTGATAACGTCTTTATTATCGCTATATCCGTACTCGTTGAAGTTATCAAGCGCAATCGGCTTAAAGCCCGTCGCCACGACGATTGCGCCGTATTGACGTTCAATAAAGGTATCTTTCTGTTCGTAATCGATCGCACCAACGCCGCAGAATTTCTGACAAATTCCGCATTTGCCCGTTTTGAGTTTGATACATTGTTCGGGATCGATCACCGCCACGTTGGGGATCGCCTGCGCAAACGGGATATGGATAGCAGGACGCGTATTCAAGCCCATATTAAAGGTGTTCAAGCCTTTCTTGGACGGACATTTTTCCATACAGATCTTACAACCCGTACATTTCGTTTCGTCTACGTATCTCGCCTTTCTGCGAATTTTTACGCTGAAATTGCCCACGAAACCTTTTACGTCCTCTACTTCCGAATAGGAGAGAATATCGATTTTTTCGTGCTGTGCACAGTCCACCATTTTCGGCGTGAGAATACAAGCGGAACAATCGAGGGTGGGGAACGTTTTATCGAGTTGCGCCATTCTGCCGCCGATTGTCGCGTTCTTTTCGACAATGTCTACTTCAAACCCAGCGTCGGCAATGTCGAGCGCGGCTTGAATACCCGCGATCCCGCCGCCGATGACCAGCGCGCGTTTTACCACGGGGCTTTCCCCTGCTTGCAAGGGTGCGTTGAGTTTTACTTTTGCAATCGCGGTACGAACGAGAATCACGGCTTTTTCCGTTGCCTCGTCCATATCCTTGTGAATCCAAGAACAATGCTCGCGAATATTCGCAATTTCCACCATATAAGGGTTCAAGC
>JAZNEZ010000015.1:0-6435 GCA_045588875.1 Candidatus Scatosoma sp.
AACTTCCGTATGCGACGCGTGAAAAAGGTGTATCACGCGGTTTGCGTGGGGGAATTTAAGGAAAAGCAAAAAACGCTCACGGCATACTTAAAAAAGGACGGGGAAAAGACGCTCGTGCGGATTTTTGATAAACCCGTCGTCGGCGCGGAAAAAATCATCACGGAATATTCGGTTTTAGAAGAAAAAGACGGCTTAACGAAAGTAGAGATCACGTTGCATACGGGCAAAACGCACCAAATCCGCGCGCATCGTGCGCACGTGGGTTGCCCCGTTTTAGGGGATATGAAATACGGCCACGAGCAGGAAAATAAAAAGAGAAACGTTTCGAGGCAATTTCTCGTGGCGAAATATCTACAAATAAACGGAAAGACGTTCGTTTCGAGGTTTGAGGTCTGAAAGTGGCAAGCGATAAGGAATATTTACAATTTATATTAGAACAATGCGAGGGCGCAACTGCGCGCGCGATGATGGGAGAATACGTACTGTATTATAACGGCAAGGTAATCGGCGGCGTTTACGATAACCGTTTGCTCGTAAAGCCCACGCCGTCCGCAAAAGAGTTGATGCCCGACGCGGAATATGAACTCCCGTATTCGGGCGCAAAAGGAATGCTGCTCGTGGATAACGTAGAGGATAGAGAATTTTTGCAAAACCTGTTCGCGGCAATTTCCGAGGAATTGCCTACGCCCAAAAGCAAAAAATAAAATTTTTAACGAGCTCTGTTTTTTGGGGCTCGTTTTTTTACGGGAAATTTTATGAAAATATCCGTCAAATCCCTTGACAATACCTCTTTCCTTATGATATACTCTAAATATGAATATATGAGGATTTATTCATATATTCATATAAAAGAAAAGAGAGAAGAAAGATATGGCGAATATTTATTGCGATCACGAAAAGGAGCACGCGCTTGCGGTGCAGAGAGCGAAAGAGGATATTTTAATGCACGAGGACGTGGAAAAAATCAGTCGCATATTCCATATGCTTGCCGATCCGAGCCGCTTGAAGATTGTGCTGGCGCTTATGAAAGGGGAAATGTGCGTGTATCATTTGACGGAGGTGTGCAACGGCACGCAAAGCGGTGTAAGTCATCAGCTCCGCATTTTGCGCGATAACAAAATCGTAAAAGCTAAGCGTTTGGGAAAAAACGTGGAATATTCCATTGCCGACGAGCATATTCGTGAAATTGTGGAAATTGGCAAAGCGCATTTGCTTTGCAATACCGCGGAGTAAAAGGAGAGGCAACTATGAAAAAAGTATTGCAGCTTTCGGGCTTGGATTGCGCGGCGTGCGCGGCGGAGCTGGAAGAGGAAATTTCCAAAATCGAGGGCGTGAGCGCGGCGAGCGTTACGTTCGTCAATCAAAAACTGACCGTGGAATATGCCACGGAAACCGCGCTAGAAAAGGTCGTTTACGCGACTAATCATTTTGAAGAAGTAAAAGTGGTGGAAACGCAAAACGACGGGGGCAGGTATGCGACGAACGCCAAGAGCCATAAAAAAGATTGGTTGTTGATCGCGGTATCCGCGCTGCTTTTTATCGGCGGAATACTTTTTGAACGATTGATAGAGGGTACGGCGTCTGTTGTCGGTAGCTACGTTTGCTACGGCGCGGCGTATTTTATCGTGGGATATCCCGTACTTCTTGCCACGGTGAAAAATCTGCTCAAAGGTAAAATTTTCGACGAAAATTTCTTAATGACGGTCGCCTCGCTCGGCGCGGTGTTTATCGGCGAGGTCGCCGAGGGCGTTATGGTGATGCTTTTGTATCAAATCGGCGAGGTGTTGCAATCGCTTGCGGTGGCGTCCTCGCGCCGTTCGGTGTCCGCGCTAATGGACTTAAAGAGCGAACACGCCACCCTACTTATTCCGCAAAAGAGCTGTGATTGCGGTTGTTGCCACGAGCATACACCAAAAATGCAACAGCGGCGCGTTACGCCCGAAGAAATTAACGTTGGAGATATTCTGCTTGTGAAAGTGGGTGAAAAGATACCCGTAGACGGGATATTGCTTGGAGAAATTGCCTCGCTCGATACGAAGTCTTTAACGGGCGAATCGGCGTTGCGAGAGGTAAAAAAAGGGGGAGAATTACTTTCGGGCTACGTCAACGCAGGTGGCGTATTTGAAATGCGCGCCACGCGAAAATACGAAGATAGCGCGGTCAGCCGTATTTTGGATATGGTGGAAAACGCCGCGTCGGGGAAAGCCGCGCCTGAAAAATTTATCACGAAATTCGCAAGGATCTATACGCCGGTCG
This sequence comes from Candidatus Scatosoma sp., assembly GCA_045588875.1. Lineage (GTDB taxonomy): Bacteria > Bacillota > Clostridia > Christensenellales > Borkfalkiaceae > Scatosoma. Next base: position 2,257 of record JAZNEZ010000015.1, read on the forward strand.
TTTGTATTTTGGCGTTGGCGGTTGCGGTTTTCGCGCCGCTTGCAAACGGTTTGATCGTGGATAATAGACTGTATTTCAAGGACTATGCGCGTTGGTTGCAATCGGCGCTCACCTTCCTCGTCGTTTCCTGTCCGTGTGCGCTCGTCATTTCCGTACCGCTCACCTATTTTTCGGGAATCGGCGCGTGCGCAACGCGCGGTGTGTTGGTGAAAGGGGCGACCTATCTCGACGTACTCGCAAAAGCCCAAACGGTGGCGTTAGATAAAACGGGTACGCTCACGGAGGGCAATTTCACCGTTTGCGGCATATACCCCGAAGAGAATATCACGGAAAAAGAATTGCTTGCACTTGCCACGGCTGTGGAAAAAAATTCCGCGCACCCGATTGCAAAAGCGTTTGAGGCTTACGAAACGGAATATATCGCGGAAAACGTTGCGGAAAAAGCAGGGCGTGGCTTAATCGCCGACGTGCAGGGCAAACGCGTGTTGGTCGGTAATGCGGAGCTTTTGCAAGAAAACGGCGTGGAATATCAGGCAAGAGATAGCGCGTATACCCTCGTTTACGTGGCAAAAGACGGGGCGTGTTTGGGCGCAATCGAGATCGGCGATAAACTGCGCAACGAGGCAAAAACAGCCCTTTCGCAGTTAAAATCTTTGGGAATATCGCGTATGGTAATGCTCACGGGAGATAAAGAAGAACGAGCGCAAAAAATCGCAAACGAGGTGGGCGTGTACGAAGTGAATGCGCAATTATTGCCCGATGAGAAATCGCAAAGAGCGGAAGAATTGAAAAAATCGGGCGCATTGATCTACGTGGGCGACGGTATCAACGACGCGCCCGTAATGGCGGTTGCCGATTGCGCGGTTTCTATGGGTAAGCTTGGTAGTGCGGCGGCGATCGAGGCGTCCGATTTGGTGCTCGTTTCCGACGATTTAACTGCGTTGCCGCGCGGCGTAAAAATTGCACGCAAAACGCGTAAGATTGTGATGCAGAATATCGTATTCTCTATCGTGATGAAAGCGTCGTTTATGGTGTTGGGCGCGCTTGGAATTTTACCGCTCGCGCTTGCGGTATTCGCAGACGTGGGCGTGATGCTCGTAGCCGTGCTCAATTCTTTCCGTGTAAAAATGAAAAACAAATAAGGAGATAAACAATGGAAAAAAGGACGTTGGTAGTAGCGACGGGTAACGCGCATAAATTGCGTGAGATCGCTGAAATTTTTACCGATTTTGAGGTAGTATCGCAAAAGCAAATGGGTTTTGACGATGACGTGGAGGAAACGGGGGTAACGTTCGCGGAGAACGCGCTTATTAAAGCGCGCGCGGCGGCAAAAGCGCTAAACTGTATTGCGCTTGCGGACGATAGCGGACTTTGCGTGGACACGCTCGGCGGCGCGCCTGGGGTATATAGCGCGCGTTATTGCGGTTATCACGGCGACGATAAGAAAAACCGCGATTTGCTTTTGGAAAATATGAAAAACGAGCAAAACAGAAAGGCGCATTTCACGAGCGCGATTGCGCTCGTATACCCCGACGGAAAAGAGCTCGTTGCGGAAGGGCACACCTACGGCAACGTTTTGTATGAAGAAACGGGCGAGGGCGGCTTTGGGTACGATTGTATATTCGAAAGCGACGATTTGAAAAAGTCGTTCGGGCTTGCCACGGCGGAAGAAAAAAACGCGGTATCCCACCGTTTCCGCGCCTTGCAGGAAATGCGTAAGCTTTGGGAAAAAGAAGAAAACGCTTTGCGGTAAATTTCCGCAAAGCGTTTAACGGTTTTATTTCGAATTGCGTTGACAATTCATTCTGGTTGAGATATAATAAAAATATAATATGATAAAAGAGGGTGGAATATGGCGATGGTTTATTTACAAGGCACGAAATTCACGTTTTCCGTATTACCGTTAAAATTGTTTTCCAAGGGCTATTGGGCAAGAACGGAAATTTCTATCCATAACGAATACGTAAAATACGCCGAAATCGGTGAAAATCTTTCGCGCGAGGAGTTGGAAGAATGGATCTTCGCTTCGTTCCGTTTGCTCGCAGGCGCATATGGACAGGAATACAATTTATCTTTCGAAAGAGCAGGGCTTGCGATCGATTTATATCCGTACACGGAAAACGGAAACGCGGTTTCTCGTGAAAAACGCCGCCAAAACGATTGCGTAATGGTGATTAGGCTATTGATGCGTTCGTCACATAAAAAACGGCTTTTGGGTGGCGTGTATTCGGTTTTGTTGCACCGTGAGGATATTGAAAAGTTTGTAACGTCCTTGCGCGAAGAGTTCGACGCGGCGTTTGCGAAATTTGAACGTAAAAAAGGCAAATATCTGTTCGTCGGCGTCAGTCCCAAGGGTTATACGGGCTGTAATTATCAGTACGTAGATCCTACGAAAACGGTCCAGAAAGGGGATTTTGTGTGGGTGCAAATGGGCAAACATAACACCGAGCAGATCGCATATGTAGACAATGTTAAATATTACGACGACGACACCGTGCCTTATGTTCCCAAGCGAGCAAGACACGTGCTACGAAAAGCGCTTCCGGAAGAATGTAATGAAACCATTTCATTTGACGAATAATAGGACATAGATATCCCAAGAGAGATAAACGAATGAGAAAAAAATTACTTCTTTTATTAACCGCGTTACTCGGACTTTTTCTTTTGGTCGGTTGCGCAGGTCAGCATAGCTATACGACTACGGTCATTCCACCCACTTGCACGCAAGAGGGCTACACGCTATATTCGTGTACGCATTGTGAAAAAACGCTTAAAAGCGATACTCTGCCTGCGCTCGGTCATACGCCCACCGTTACGAAATCGGAAATTCCTGCCACCTGTACCGAGAACGGTCTGACGGCGGAAGAAAGTTGCGAAGTCTGCGGCGAGATTTTGCAGGCGCAAGAGGTGGTTGAAAAGCTCGGACATACGGAAGAAACGAGCAAGGAATACGTTGCGCCGACCTGTGAAGATGAGGGCGCGACGGAGGAGCGCGCGTGCAGTCGTTGCGAAGAAATTTTGCAAGCGGCTACGCCCATTCCTGCGCTCGGTCATACTCTTGAAACCACTAAACAAGCGCAAACGCCGACCTGTTTGCAAACGGGCTTGACGGAAGAAAAGACGTGCACGACCTGTCAAACGGTCGTGCAACCGCAAACGACTTTGGACGCGCTCGGGCACGACGATAAAGACGAGGATTGCTATTGCGACCGTTGCGACGAGTTGTACGCGCCGAATATGCAATCGGTTGCGAGCGTAGAAGAGTTAAGGAGCGTTGGGAACGATCTTGGCGGCGTGTATCAATTAACTACGGATATTTCCCTTGTAGGGCAGAGCTGGACTTCGCTTGGGAACAAGGAAAAGCCGTTCACAGGGCATTTTTTCGGTAACGGGTATACGATCAGCGGCTTAACTATAAGCGATTTGGCTTTGGGCGGTATTTTTGCGTATAACGTCGGTACGATTCACGGCGTAACGCTAAAAGATATAACCGTGAATATTCAAAATCAAAATACCGTCTGCGGTGGTTTGACGGCGTATAATCAAGGCACGATCGTCGATTGTACGTTAGACGGTGTAAATACCTTGCAATATAGCGTGGAATATAAAATGGAAACCTCGTTTGGGGCGGGTGGTTACGAATCGGGCTCGAAGACCTATAAGCTTACGTTCGGCGGTTTTTGCGGGGTGAACGAGGGGACGATAGAAAATTGCGTTTCCAAAACGGCGTTTGCTTGTACGTATAATAATACCGCGGAGTATACGTTAAATCACTTCGTAAATGGTTTTAGTTGCGCAAACTATGCATTGAAAACGAGCGTAACCGTTTGTTTCGGCGGTATCGTAGGGGAAAATAGGGATATGGTGAAAAATTGCGTGGTAGAGGGTGAAAGTACGCACGCGCTGAACGTGTCCGCGCAAAAAATGAAAAAGCACGGTTGCGTGGTTGCGGAAACGACGGCGTATATCGGCAGTATTGCAGGAAATAATATCGCGCAAATTATAGATTGCACGGCGGAGAAAATTACGATAACGAAAAGTGGCGAGGGATATAACGCTACGGAGAATTGCACTTGCGGTGGCGCAACGGGTAAAATAACGGTCGTGCAAGACGAGGAAAATTCCGGTTAATCCGCGGAGTTCTCGCCGACTTCTTATTAAAACAAAATTAGCAACGTT
>JAZNEZ010000016.1:0-1801 GCA_045588875.1 Candidatus Scatosoma sp.
GAAAAAACCGATTATTTACCTATGGAAAACGGCGCGCTGAATTACGACGTTTACACGGGGCGTAACGCGCACAGCGCTTGTGGGGAATATAAGGCGGTAGAGGGCTCTACGGCGACCACGAGAAAGAAAGCGTATAATTCTTTCCTTTCCAACCTCCAAAGCTACGGCTTGATTCAATCGGACGAGGATACGGCGGTGTTCACCGAGTTGGATTATTACTATATCGAACTTTCGTCCACGCTCGGTCAGGCGCTTGCAAGCAAGTATTTGGAAGACCTCAATGACGAGGCGATCAAGGCGTTGGAACAGAACGATTATGCTTATGTAACGCAAAAATATAACGAAATCAAATCGGCGCAGCAAAACTCCTACACGGAAGATCCCGCCGCGTTCGACGCCGCGCTTGACGGCGTTTCCGACGATTCGTTCGTATTGTACGGTCAAAGAGATTTCGGTTTCGTTTATAACATTTTATTGCCGTTCTCGGCAAGTCAAGAACAGCAATACGCCGCGGCAAAGAATAAAGGCTTAACGCAGGACGAAACGTTCAACGCGCGTAAGGCGATCCTTGCGGAAGTAGAGGCAAAGGATTTGCGTACGGCGTGGTTCTGCGAAGAAGAGGAAAGCAACTATTCCTACGCCGTAACGGACGGTTATTATAATAACGGTAAAAATAAAGGTGATAACACGTATTTGTTCTTCGAAAACAATTTCACGAATACGGATAAATACGAAAAGCTCGGTCAATATTACGGTCAGTATCCGTATAACGGCGAGGCGAAAGAGGTGGACGGCGAATGGACGTTTACGCCCAACAAGCTTGACGTAGACGGATTTATCGCCGAAATGGAAGGGTATATCAATTACGCAGTCGGTTCTGCCGTGGCAAGCGGTGCGAAAGATAGCAAGTATAATTCCACGGTATATAAAGAAAACGGTGTGGTTGATTACAGCAAGTTTATCTATTACACAGGTAAGGTGAATTTGACGAACACCAACCGTTCCGATTTCTTCTATGCGGAGAATAACGATGCTTATAAAGCGCTTTCCGCGGTGAACGAATTGATGTTCGCGTACAGCACGGACACGGGTTGTTTGAATACGTATATGGGATACGTAGTGTCGCCGTATAAGACGGATTTCGTTTCCGAGTTCGAATATGCCGCGCAATACGCCGTAAAGCAGGGAGTCGGTGCGTACGTGGTAGCACCTTCTGATTACGGTTGGCATATCATCTACACGGCGTTCGTATACGACGCAGACGACGGGGACGTGTACGGCGGTTTCAAAGCGGAAGACGTGGAAAAAGAAGGTACTTTCTCCAACCTGTTCTATGAATCGTTGAAATCGACTTCGGCAACCAACTACACGACGGACGTACAGAATACCGTACTCAACGCGTATAAATCTTCGGCTACGCGGTTTGTGTCGAGATATCAAGATCTTCTTGATTTAGAATAAAAATAAAAAATAAAATATAAGAAAAAGCCGTCCTTGATATCAAGGACGGCTTTTTTACGCACTTTATAAATGAAAACAGTTCGATTTTATGGGTTCCAAAATCGAACTGTTTTCATCTGGTGGACGATCAGGGACTCGAATTGATTTTTGGAAATCGAAAAGTCCTTATAAATAAAGGGATTCAGTATTTTATGTTCCAAATCGTGTGCCAAAAAATTTAATCAGAAATAGTAAAAATTTCGTTGTTTGAAAGTTTGTTTTTTAGTAATATCAGGGTAAGCAACCTTGATATTGTTTTTTGCATTTATAAAAATTTAATAATATACTAAATATTCTTTCT
>JAZNEZ010000017.1:0-6819 GCA_045588875.1 Candidatus Scatosoma sp.
GCGATTTTTTGACCGTCGTTTTCAATCGGTTGATCTGTTAAACGCATACCTGCCCCCTCGTTTTCCGTTTGCACGCTCACTGCAAGCTGTTTGGAAAGCGCGATATCCTGCGCCGCCACGGGCGCGGTCAATACGATCTCGATCCAGTAGCAAAACGCCACGTCGCTATCGTTTTTCAGCTCCATCGTCGCCTCACGGTACATTTGCGGTACGATCAACGTATCTTTCAAATCAAAGACATTCTCTTCTCTCTCCTCGCTGAAATCTACGTCCGTTTCGCCCTCGTAATCTTTCAGATAGCCGTTTTCGTCGATCACGTTGCCCGTGAGCGTTTTCCGCGTTAAGCTTACTTCCAGCGTGCCTGCCTCTAAATGGTTGCTAATCGTTACGCTGTCTGTAAGCAGAGCGTACGTGCCGGTTACGACGAGCGCAGACGCAAGCGCAATCGCCGCAATACTGAGGAAAAAAGTTCTCATAAATTTTGCCATCGGTAGACACCTCCTATTCTTCTTTATCTTCCAGCTCCGCAAGCCTGCGTTTGAGCCTTTCGATCTCCTCTTCTTGATTTTTCGCTTTTTCGTTTTTCGATGCCCCTAACGCGTTTATAATCCTTACGATTTCCACGACGATTACGATCACGCAGGGAATGATGATCAGGCACACGATCGCCACGGGCGAGCGCAAGGCGTATACGAGCCAACCGAGCGCAGGATTTGCCCACACCACCTTACCGATCACGTAGTCAAAGCTATCAACTTGCGAAGTGTCGATCGTCTGCGAAAGGTTATCCTCGCTCGACTTATTATCCCCCGTCAGCTCGATCACAAAGCCGCCCGTTTCCTTTTCCGTAATCTTCGTCACGCGGTGCGTGATCGTTACCTGCTCTTTGTATTTATATCGGAACGTGAGCACGTCGCCCTTTTGGATCTGCCGATACCATTCGTCTGCGTTTCCCGTCGGTACCGTTTCGATCACGAGCAACGTTTTCACGGGCAAGTCTTTGATGGCGTACGCCGATACGTCCGTCAGCTCGCATTTCGCCATAGAGTCCGACTGCACGATACGCAGTTGCTTGCCGAAAACCGTCGCCGCGCCGTCCTCCCCCTTTTTCGTTGCGATCGATAAAATCAGAACGAGCAACGCAAGCGCAAGTAGCGCGTAGAACAAAACGTTTCCTAAAATTTTGAAAGCACCCCGAACCTTTCCCATAATTCCCTCTATCCTATCTTTTCTACCGTGAGTTTCAAGTTAAAATCCAAAGCCGCCCCTTTCGCGTCGTCGCCCAAATCTTCGCTCATCGTATACCGCACCGTCAGCGACGCCATTTGCGCCTCCTCGAACGTGTACGTTACTATTAGCGGTATACCCGTCAACAGCTCGCCCAAATTACCGCTCGCTTTTCTTTCCTCGCCGTTTTTGACTTCCACCGTTACGTATTTCCCGAGCGGCGTAATTTGTTCCGCCTCGTACAGCAACGATATTTTATAAATACCTGCCGATCTGCAATCGAATTTTAACGTGTATTCGCTCGATTGCTCGGAAAGCAGCTTGCCTAAATCTGCGTTTAAGTCCGTGCGCACGATTCCCTCGTTCGTCAACGTGATCTTCCCTACGTCATCTTCTTTACGCAGATAATAACTCACGAACGCAAGCATAACAATAAGTACGCTCATTACCGCAAACGCTATGTACGCCGCTTTATTCTTCCCTAATTCATGCCCATCGTGCCTTGACATTGAACCTCTCCAACCATGAAAGTAAGTTATTAACTTACTCGTGTTATATATTATAGTACGTTTTTAACTGACTGTCAAGTAAAAACTGACTATTTTTCTTATAATATTATTATGAATTTTACAAAAAGATTTAATGAGATCTTGATGATAAGCGGGAAAAGTCAAGTAGAGATTGCAAAAGCGATCAACGTCTCCAAACAATGCGTAACCGATTATAAAACGGGAAAAAGCGTTCCGTCTATCGAAACGCTGTATCTGCTTTGTCAATATTTGGAAGTTTCCGCCGATTATCTGCTCGGTTTAAGCGATTTTTGAATGTATACGAAAAAAACACCTCGCCCGATCGTGAGCGAGGTGCTTATTCGTAAAAAAGGTAAACTTATTTGAGTTCAGCCGTAGCGCCGTTCTCTTTGAGTTTCGCAACGAGCGCTTCCGCGTCTGCCTTGGGAGCGTTTTCTTTGATAACGCCCATCGCTTCCACGGCTTTCTTCGCGTCTGCAAGACCAAGACCCGTAGCTTCGCGAACAACTTTGATGATCGCGATCTTGTTGGGACCGATATCTTTCAACACAACGTCGAATTCCGTCTTTTCTTCTGCTGCGGGTGCTGCCTCTGCCGCGCCGCCTGCTGCGGGTGCTGCTGCAACTGCTGCGCTTACGCCGAATTCAGCTTCAAGCGCTTTAACGAGTTCGTTCAATTCAAGAACGGTCATAGCTTTTACTTCTTCAATGAGTTTCTGTACGTCCATAGTAATTTTTAATCCTCCGATTTTTTTAATTTAATGATTTTTTAATAATGATTAGTTGCTTTCTTTTGCTTTTGCAATAGCGTCCAAAACGCCAACAAATTTGGAAAGCCACGACTGGAAGCAGCCGAGCATTTTTGCAATAAGCGTTTCCTTGGAAGGAATCGCAGAAAGCTCTTTCACGCCTGCCTTGTCCAAATACTTCTGCTCTACGTAAGCGCATTTGGGAACGACTTTCTCTGCAAGCGCAGGGTTTGCTTTCGTTTCTTTCGCAAACACCGCCGCACCGCTCGTTTCGTCCGCGCAGAATACGGTTGCCGTCGTGCCGTTCAAGTCGTTGTCGAAATCGGTGATTCCGAGTTCGTTGAACGCTTTTCTCACGAGGGTATTCTTATACACCTTGTATTCGCAGTTCGCCTCTTTGAATTTGTTTCTCAAAGCCGTTACTTCCAACACGGTAAGCTTGTTGTAATCTGCAAGCACGATCGATTTACTGTTTTGGATTTTCGCTTTGATCTCCTCTACGATTTGTTTTTTAGCCTCAATATTCGCCGACATAGTTTACCTCCTTTAAGCGTTTCCGCCTGACGATAAAAAAATCCCTCACGCCGCACGGCGTAAGGACACACTCATTTTATAAAAACGGTTATTTCCTTAAACCTCGACGAGCGGTTTCCCATCAAATCTTACGATACTCGTTTTCTGCGGTCGTTTATTTTTTACTGTATTATTATATCATCTCCACCAAAGACAGTCAACTGTTTTTGACCGTCTTTGGCAGAAATTTTTTTGTTTTTTACGCTTTCGCTACGACTTTCACCCCAGGGCCCATCGTCGACGCGATCACTACGCTCTTCACGTATTGACCTTTTGCCGCCGCAGGTTTCGCTTTTACGATTGCGTCCATAAGCGCCGTGAAGTTTTCCACGAGCTTTTCTTTACCGAAGCTCTTCTTGCCGATCGGACAGTGAATGATCGCCGTTTTGTCAAGTCTGTACTCAACCTTACCTGCTTTCACTTCCTTGATCGCCTTTTCAACGTCCATCGTAACCGTACCGCTCTTGGGGTTAGGCATCAAGCCTTTCGGACCGAGCACACGACCGATACGACCTACCATACCCATCATATCGGGGGTGGTGATCATTACGTCGAAATCAAACCAGCTTTCGTTCTGAATTTTCGCGATAAGCTCTTCCGCGCCTACGTAGTCTGCGCCTGCCGCTTCCGCCGCGTCTGCTTTTGCGCCCTTTGCGATTACCAAAACTCTCTTGGTTTTACCCGTACCGTGGGGAAGAACGAGCACGCCGCGGTCCTGTTGGTCTGCCTGACGGGGATCTACGCCCAAACGAACGTGCATTTCCACCGTTTCGTCGAACTTCGCTTTTGCCGTTTCAAGCAAGATGGAAACTGCCTCCGCAGCCTCGTATTGCTTGGTTAAATCAAATGCTTTTACGCTATCCTGATATTTCTTTCCGTGTTTCATTTCTACCGCCTCCTCTATTATTCTTCGACGGTTACGCCCATACTACGAGCGGTACCAGCAACCATGCTCATTGCGCTTTCGAGCGACGTGCAGTTGAGATCGGGCATTTTCATTTTCGCGATTTCTTCTACCTGCGCTTTCGTGAGCTTACCAACTTTTACGCTGTTGGGCTTTGCGCTTGCCGTTTCCAGACCAAGCGCTTTCTTGATCAGAACGGGAGCGGGGGGGGTCTTCAAAATGAACGTGAACGAACGGTCTTGATAGATCGTTACGACCACGGGGATAATGAGCCCGGGTTTGTCTGCCGTTTTTGCATTGAATTCCTTGGTAAACCCAGGGAGGTTGATACCGAACGGACCCAACGTAGAACCTACGGGAGGGGCCGGCGTGGCTTTACCTGCGGGAAGTTGCAATTTTACGACTGCCATAATTTTCTTAGCCATAAATATTTCTCCTATTGTGGTTTTTACAAAACGCCCTCAAAAATTTGACGTTTCTCCCACTTTTTGCCTTGTTTAACGGAATTATTCCTCGTCAGCAGAGGGTTCGGGCAAAGCCGCGTCCACCTTCTTGATTTGGATATATTCCACTTCCACGTCCGTCGTTCTGCCGAACATCGTCGTGGAAATTTTAGCTTTCTGCGCGCTTGCGTTGAGCTCCTTGATCGTACCTAAGAAACCTTTCAAAGGACCGTCCTCGACGGATACCGTGTCGCCGATTGCGAACGCGTCCTCCGCAAAGGTAGGCTGCTCCAAACGCATTTTGCGGATCTCTTCCTCTTTCATAGGAATCGGTCTGCCCTGCGGACCGCAGAAGCCCGTTACGCCACGAGTACTCGTAACGTAATACCAGATTTGGTTGGTGTAGATCATTTTAATAAACACGTAGCAGGGAAGAAGTTTTCTCTCCACGACCTTGCGTTTACCGTTCTTTTCCTCAATGACTTGCTCCATCGGGATTTTCAGATCTACGATGTAATCGCCCAAATTATTGTTTTCGATAAGTTTTTCCAAGCTGTCTTTGACCATCGCCTCGTAGCCCGAGTACGTGTGCAGAATATACCACTTGGGTTGTTCGTTCATCGGCATACTTTTTCCCTCCGATTACGAAATCAGCCCGAGCAGAGCGCCCAGAATCGCGTCTACGCCCGTTACTACCGCAAGGAACGCGACGACGATCACGAGTACGACGCCCGTCGTTTTAAGGACGGTGGTGAATTTCGGCCACGTTACTCTTTTAAGCTCGGAGAACGTTTCCTTGAATTTCGCGCCAACTCTACGAAACCAGTTGGGTTTCTTGTTCTTTGTTTTAGTTGCGTTTGCCATTTTTACCTCGATTCGCGCCTATACGCCACGCACGCTTACGCCGCGCCGTACGTATTTCGCGCCGACTTTGGATTATTTGGATTCTTTATGCTCCGTGTGCTTTTTGCAGAAAGGACAGTATTTGCTCATAACGAGTCTGTCGGGATCGTTCTTTTTGTTCTTAATGCTGTCGTAATTTCTATGCTTGCACTCCGTGCATTCAAACGTAATTTTGGCTCTTGCCGTTTTGGTTGCCATAATCAAAACTCCATACAAAAAAATTACACCCCTCGCGGTGCGTGAAATAAGTTTACCACACTTTTAAGGGGCTTGTCAATCGTTTTTGGAAAGATTTTCGTAATTTTTTTATAATTTTTTTATTTATTTTTTCAAAATCTTTTTTCTCGTCATTGCGAGCGTAATGACAAAGTAAAAAAACTCACCATTCCACGGGCTTGCCTTCCTTGTCGTAGTGCCAGAAGTTCCCTATGCTCGTAGGTTTAACTTCACTATAATAATATACCGTTAGGTTTTGTTCCCAAGCCGAAATTTCTTCTCGCACTCTTTGTTCACTACGCGCGCCGTAGAAAATCATAGCAACATCTTTATATAACCGCTCCACGTTTCCGAGTGTTAAGCCGTTTTCAGACCATTGCTCGTCCGTGCCCGTATAATAGAATTTCGTCAACGCCGTCGCCTTGTAAAAATCTACGCTCTCCAAACCCGAACATTCCGAAGATACTACGATACTTGTAAGATTTTCACATTCCGCAAACGCGGCGTAGCCAAGTGTTTCCAAGCCCGTCGGCAACACCACGCTCGTGAGTTTTGTGCCTGCAAACGCAGAGTGGGCAATTTCTTTCACGCCCGTAGGAAACACGATTTTTTCCAAACCTGAATATTGAAACGCCTTATCGGCTATCTTTACAATACTTTCAGGCAAATCGATTTCTTTGAGCGACGTACAACTTATAAACGTAGACGTCTGAATTTCCGTTAGCCCCTCGGGCAAATTGATTTGAGAAAGCTTGGAACAACTTGCAAACACATTAGCACCTAATATCTCTAACGTATCGGGTAACACCACGCTTTCTAAATTCGGGCAATAGCCAAACGCTAACGATTCAATTTCTTTAACTTCCGTTGGAATAACTATATTTGAAATCGCCGTCTTATTGAACGTCTGCGACTTTATAACCGTCAATTTTTTGGGTATATTCACCTGCGCAAGTTTGGTGCAATTTTGAAAAACGCCACTGCCTAACTCCACGATACTCTCAGGCAAGGCAATTTCTGCAAGAGCCGTGCAACCGCTAAACGAGTTATGTCCTATCGACGTTATCCCGTTTGGCAAAGTTACGTCTGTTAAAGCCTTACAACCCGAAAACGCCGACACACCGAGATATTGTAAACTGTCGGGCAAATCGACCGATTGCAGGCTCGAAAAACCGCTAAACACGCTTGTCGCAATCAACCGCACGTTGTCGTTAAAATCGCTTTTTTGCAACGCCGTGATATTGCTCGCCTCGCCCCTGTATCCGCATAATATGT
>JAZNEZ010000018.1:0-4020 GCA_045588875.1 Candidatus Scatosoma sp.
CGTTCGTTCCCCGTATTCATCAGCAAGAAACAGCCCGTTCCGTAGGTGTTTTTCGCCTCCCCCTTTTCAAAACAGCCCTGTCCGAACAACGCCGCTTGCTGATCGCCTGCCACGCCTGCGATCGGCACTTGCACGCCCCCGATATTCGCTTGCCCGAAAACACTCCCCGAGCTTTGCACTTTGGGTAGCATAGCGCGCGGCACGTTAAAAAGCGACAACAACTCGTCGTCCCAGTCGAGCGCGTCGATATTAAACAGCATCGTCCGTGAGGCGTTGGTATAATCCGTCGCGTGTACTTTCCCGTCCGTCAGTTTCCAAATCAGCCACGTATCCACCGTGCCGAACAACAGCTCGCCACGCTCGGCTTTTTCACGCGCGCCCGAAACGTTGTCGAGGATCCACTTGATCTTGCTCGCGGAGAAATACGCGTCGGGGATCAAGCCCGTCTTTTGACGGATCATTTCCCCAAAGCCGCGGTTTTTAAGCTCCACGATCTGCTCGGCGGTACGACGGCATTGCCAAACGATCGCGTTATACACGGGCTTGCCCGTGTTTTTATCCCAAACGATCGTCGTTTCGCGTTGGTTGGTGATACCGATCGCGGCGATATCGCGCGGTGAAATACCGCTCTTTGCCACGACTTCCATCATCACGCCGTATTGACTCGACCAAATATCAAGCGGATCGTGCTCCACCCAACCTTCGCGTGGATAAATCTGCGGAAATTCACGGGCGAGAATGGAAACGATCTCCCCGTGCTCGTCCACCATCGCCACGCGCGAGGAGGTCGTGCCTTGATCTAATGCTAATATGTATTTCATTTTCCCCTACCTACAAATTATAATTTCGAAACCGTTATGCCGTCCTCAATCGACGTTTCGTAAAAACTCGCTTTATAGCCGATCTCTTCTGCATACGCCCTGCCCACGCGACGGATAAATCCGTCCACGGCGTCCTTTTTCACGATCGAAATCACGCAACCGCCAAACCCTGCGCCAATCATACGCGAGCCCAAGCATTCCGTTTCCTTTCTGGCGAGCGCGGAAAGGGTGTCAAGCTCTTTGCCCGTAACTTCGTAGAGATCGCGCAAGCTGTAATGACTTTCGTTAAGCAACCGCCCGAGTTCTTCCAAATCGCCCGATTTCAAAGCGTAAACCGCCTTATGTACGCGATCACATTCCATCACGACGTGCTCCGCGCGCTTTGCCACCACGCCCGAAAGCAGGTATTTCACTTCCGCAAAATCCTTGGGCGAAAGCTCGGCAAGACAGGAAATTTCTTTCACCGTTTGAATGGTTTTGAGCGCCGTTTCCACTTCCTGACGGCGTACGTTGTACTTGCTTTCCACAAGGTTATGCGGCTTGTTGCAGTTCGCCACGACAAGACAATAATCGCCCAGCTTTAAGGGCACGTATTCATAGGAAAGCGTCGCACAATCGAGCAACACCGCGTGATCTTTCTTGCCCATTGCGGAGGCGAATTGATCCATAATACCGCAATTCACGCCTGCATACTCGTTCTCCGCCTTTTGCGAAAGCAACGCGATTTCCACTTTATCGTAGGGCACGCCTGCGTATTCGTAAAGCGCGACGGCGGTAGCCACCTCAATCGCCGCCGACGAGGAAAGTCCACTGCCAAAGGGCACGGTGCAGTCGTAATAAAGATCGCAACCTACGAGCGCAACCCCCTTTTGTTGCATAAAGTACGCCACGCCTGCCTGATAATTTCCGATCTTCAAAGCGCGGTAGCTATCGAGCGCGTTTATATCCAGCTCCACTACCCCTTCAATACCGCGAAACGCCAAACGGATTTTAGTTTCGCCCGTTTTTCTGCCGTAGATATTACAGCGCAGATTGAGCGCGGCAGGAAACACCTTACCACCGCAATAATCGACGTGCTCGCCAATCACGTTAATACGCCCTGCCGCAGTGAACAGCTCCTCCGCCGCTTTTCCGAACGCATTTTCAAACGCCTGCATCGCTTGTTCTTTTTCCATAAGTACACCTCTTTCATAATCCTCTTATTTGTGATAATTATTATACACTACCGCTTTGCTTTTGTCAATCCCACGAGCCCCCTTTTCACGAAAAAACCGCGATGCATTTGCATCGCGGTTTCCACTTCGTTTTCCGTTCCTTAAATCACCTGCACGTTGACCGCGCGGAGCTTTTCGGGATTTTTAGGATCTTGTTCGGTTTCAAACGACACTTTCTGTCCCTCTTTTAAGCGTCTGTAACCGTCCATAACGATCGCGGAGAAATGTACGAATACGTCATCGCCGCCCTCATCATTTGCGATAAATCCGTACCCTTTTTCCGCATTGAACCATTTTACAGTTCCCTGACTCATCTTCTCACCCTCCTTAAATTTTTGCCACCGACAAAAACGCCGCCCCCATAGCAAGCCAAACCGAACACAACCTACCGCGATAAAACCGCGATTTTCATCCGTTACGATATCATTATACCACATTTTTTCGACGATTGCAATATTTAGAACGGAAATTTTTTCGATTTTCCTTTCTTTTTTGGCTTTTTTGTGCCATTTGGTAGACTTTTCCGCCCGTAAATGGTATAATAAATCCGTTACATTATAAATTGCGGCTTTCGCGCATACAATAATCCGAAAGGGAGAATATTATGGAATTTATCGAAATACTCAAAGTTATACTCCTCGGTATCGTCGAGGGAATCACCGAATGGTTGCCCGTGTCGAGTACGGGGCATATGCTACTCGTGGACGCAATCCCCGCGCTCACCTTAAAAGCCACCGACGCGTTCAAGGAAATGTTTTTCGTCGTGATTCAGCTCGGTGCGATCCTTGCCGTTTTGGTACTCTTTTGGAATAAGCTTTTTCCTTGGAAAAAGGAACGAATTTCAGAAAATCCCGAAGAGCCGAGCGGCGTAAAAACGCATATCGTAACGGATAAAGGTATTCTAAATTTATGGGGCAAGGTACTCGTTGCTTGCATACCTGCCGGCGTGATCGGCATTTTATTCGACGATATTCTCGAAACGTATCTGCATACTCCCCTCGTCATTTCCCTCACGCTCATACTCTACGGCGTGGCGTTTATCGTGGTGGAAAACCTCAACAAAAACAAGGAACTGCCCTTAAAAACGACGGCGGAGATCACCTATAAGCACGCGTTGATTATCGGCGCGTTTCAAGTACTTTCTTTAATCCCAGGGACGTCCCGTTCGGGCGCAACAATCCTTGGCGCGCTCCTTGTGGGTATTGCACGCCCTGCCGGCGCGGAATTTACGTTCTTCCTTGCGATCCCCGTTATGGCAGGCGCGAGCGCGATCAAGCTTTTGAAATTCTTTATGGAAAGCGGTGGCTTTACGGGCGCGGAAATCGGATATCTTCTGATCGGTGCGCTGGTCGCTTTCGCCGTGTCTATGCTCGCCATTAAGTTTTTAATGAGCTTCGTACAAAAACATAATTTCAAGGCGTTCGGATGGTATCGTATCGCGCTCGGCGTTATCGTTATCGCCACCCTCGTCATTCCCCCTTTCTTCGCTTAAAAATGAATAGGTAAATATAAATGGACATTTCACAAATCGATAAAAATTTCGAACTTCCCAAGCTCGACCGCGACGATATACAATGGTTCGACGCGCGCGAGCTTTCCTCCTTTCTCTTCGGCGTATACTACGACGAAACGACCGAACGTTATCGTCGTATGCCGTCAGAGATCGCCGAAATCGTCAGTTGGGGCGTAGGACACGGTAGTAAACACACGGCAGGCGGCAGACTGCGGTTTATGACGAATTCCCCCTTTATCGCGTTAAAGGGCGTGATCGACAACACCCAACCTATGTATCATATGGCAGGAACGGGCAGCCACGGTTTCGGACTGTATTCTCAAAATATCTACCGTGGTCCACTCGCGCCCGTACTTTCCAACCAAAACAATATCAGCGGCGACGAGAAAGCGTTCAACGCTATTCGGGAGCTCCCCTCTCGATGTCTGGAAAACGTAGAGATATATTTCCCCCTTTATAACGGCGTAAAACA
>JAZNEZ010000019.1:0-3972 GCA_045588875.1 Candidatus Scatosoma sp.
GTTACGGGTAGCGGAAAGACGGAAATTTACCTCACTTTGATTGCGGAATGCTTAAAGCAGGGAAAAAGCTCGATCTTTCTCGTACCCGAAATTTCCTTAACGCCGCAAATGCTTTCCCAGCTTCGGGCAAGATTTGGCAAAAACGCCGCGATTTTGCACAGCGGACTTTCGGCAGGCGAGCGTTTCGACGAGTGGTGGCGGCTGCGCACGGGCGAGGCAAAAATCGCGATAGGGGCAAGGAGCGCGGTATTCGCGCCCTTGGAGAATATCGGCGTAATCATTATCGACGAGGAACACGATTCAAGCTATGCAAGCGAAACCGCACCGCGGTATAACACGTTCGACGTAGCGTTGCTCCGCGCCAAACGCAACGGCTGTAAGCTCGTGCTCGGTAGCGCAACGCCGTCGGTGGAAACGTATAAACGGGCGAAAGAGGGGGAATTTTCCCTCATACGCCTCGATAAGCGTATCAATCAAAAACCGTTGCCCGAAATTTTGATCGCGGATATGCGTCGCGAGGTGCGCAGAGGCAACAATTCGGCGTTTTCGACCGCGCTGAAAGAGGAGATAGAAAAATGTCTGGCGGCGGATAAACAGGCGATTTTGTTTTTGAACCGTCGGGGGTATTCGCAAACGGTGGTGTGCAAAGAGTGTGGCTACGTCGCCAAATGCGAGGCGTGCGACGTTTCCCTCACCTATCATCGCGACGAGGATTGCTTGAAATGCCATTATTGCGGCGCAAAATATTCTATGCTTTCCGCCTGCCCCGAGTGTGGCGGTAAAAAGCTTTCGTACGCAGGCACGGGCACGCAAAGGATCGTTTCGGAACTGCAAAAATTATACCCCTCGGCGCGGATATTGCGTATGGACAACGATACGACGAGCGGTAAAGAGGGGCATTATAAAATACTCAAAGCGTTTGCGGAAAAGAAAGCGGATATTTTGGTCGGTACGCAGATGATCGCCAAGGGACACGATTTCCCTGCCGTTACGCTCGTGGGGATATTAGACGCGGATATGAGCCTACATTTTTCCGATTACCGTAGTGGCGAGCGTACCTTTCAGCTCATCACCCAAGTAGCAGGCAGGAGCGGACGCGCAGACGAAAAGGGACGAGTGGTGTTGCAGACCTTCGATCCCGAAAACGATGTACTTCGCTACGCGATCGGTTACGATTACGAGGGTTTTTATCAAAACGAGATCTCCTTGCGCGCGGCGATGGCGTTTCCGCCTTTTTCCAAGATCGTGCGCGTGCTGATCACGGGCGAGGACGATCAAAAAACGGTGGAGGCGCTCCGCGAGGTGTATTTCGCGTTGGAAAAATTATATACGGATAATCCCGATAAATTTTTATTTTTCAATAAAATGCGCGCGCCGATTAAAAGAATACAAAACAAGCACCGCTATCAAGTACTGATGCGGCTTTCCGATACTTCGGTATTGCCCGAAATTTACGCAGCTTGCGCGCAGGCGAGAAATCGGGACGCGCTAGTGTCGGTGGAAGAAAATCCGGCGAATTTAAGTTAATATTAAGTTGACAGGAGAAGAAAAAATGGCGATAAGAAACGTAGTACAGGTCGGCGACGACGTGTTAAGAGAGAAATGTTTTCCCGTGGAGGAGTTTGACGAAAGCCTTTGCAAACTTCTCGACGATATGAAAGATACGGTAAAAAAGGAAGAGGGCGCAGGGCTCGCCGCACCGCAGGTAGGCGTTTTACGCCGCGTGGCGGTCGTGGACGTCGAGGACGGATATTTCGAACTTGTAAACCCCGTGATTGTTGCCCAAAAAGGTGAACAAACGGGCTGGGAGGGCTGTTTGTCCGTGCGCGGTAAAAGCGGCGTGGTGTCCCGTCCTATGAAAGTCAAAATTTCCTATCAAGATAGAAACGGCGAAAAGCATTTATTGCAAGCGAAAGGCTTTTTCGCACGCGCCATTTGCCACGAACTTGACCATTTAGACGGCGTGTTGTATATCGATAAAGCAACCCATATAGAGAAGAACTAGGAGAGAAGTATGAAGATCGTTTACGCAGGTACGCCCGAATTTGCCGTTGCGCCGTTGCGCGAAATTTTGGCGAGCGGTTTTGAAGTGGTGGGCGTAATCACGCAGGCGGATAAACCGCAGGGCAGAAAGGGAATTTTAACGCCGCCGCCCGTGAAAACGTTCGCGCTTTCGCAGGGTTTGCCCGTGTTGCAACCAAATAAAATTCGCGACGAGCTTACCGCCGTGCAAGCGCTTGGCGGCGATATTATGATCACTTGCGCATACGGTCAGATATTGACGCAACCGGTGCTCGACGCCTTTGAAAAGGGGGTGTGGAATATCCACGCAGGACTACTGCCCAAGTATCGCGGCGCGTCCCCCATTCAAAGCTGTATTTTGGCAGGGGAAAAGAGAACGGGCGTGTCGATTATGAAAACGGAACTGGGCTTAGATTGTGGCGATATTCTGCTTGTGGAAGAAACGGATATCGGGGAAACGGAAACGTACGGTGAGCTTTCCGAGCGGTTGTCTGAAATCGGCGCAAAAGCGATCGTAAAAGCCCTCAACGCCTTAAAAACGGGGGGATATACGCTGACAAAACAGAGCGAAGAAAACGTGCAAACGGTGCGAAAAATAGGCAAGGAGCACGCCAAAATCGATTTTAAGAAAACGACGAAAGAAATCGTCGATTTGGTGCGCGGAATGAACCCTGCGCCCGTGGCGTACGCGGAGATTAACGGCAATAAAATCAACGTCTACCGCGCGGAGCAAGCGGAAGAAGAACAAACGAACGCCGTTTGCGGTGAAATTTTATCGGACGCTCCCAAATGCGGTTTGCTCGTCAAATGCGGAAACGGCGTTGTTAAGCTGACCGAGGTGCAATCGGCAGGCGGTAAAAGAATGCGCGGTGGGGATTTTCTCAACGGCAGAAAGGTGCAAAAAGGGCAGGTGTTCGAATGTTAAGCAATCCCGTCTACGATCCCTTTCAAATACTGACGAAAATTTATCAAGGCGGCGCGCACGTAAAGCAGGCGATCGCCGATACGTATATTGAAGAGCAGTACCGCTCGCGCACGGTGAAAATCGTGTACGGCGTGCTCGAAAACGACGGCTTTTTAGAGTTCTGTATCCGCCGTTACGCGCCCAAACCGCCCAAAATCGTGGTGCGGATATTGCTGAAAATTTCGCTGTATATGCTGATATATATGGAGAAAAAGCGGTATATGGTAACCGATTGCGCCGTAAGCCTTTGTAAAAAGCTGGGGAAATCGGGCGTGAGCGGTTTTATCAACGCGTTTTTGCGTCGATTTAAGATAGAGGAAGTACAAGGCGCGCTCCCCCAAGGGGACGAGGGTGAGGCGATCAAATATTCCTATCCCTTGTACGCCTATCGGAAATTGAAAAAAGAATACGGCGCGCGCGCGGAAAAGATCGCGGCGGCAAAGAGCGCAGGCGTTTCCGTGCGGTTTGTGAAAAACGCCGAGGAATACCTGCAAAAGCCACATATCAAAACGCCGTTTGACAATAATTATATCTTTGAAAATTTCGTGCGCGACGAGGGGTTCGATCGCGGCGATTATACTTTTCAGTCGGTGGGGAGTATCGCGATCTGTGGCGCGGTTGCGCCTTGTGAAAACTTGCTCGACGCGTGTGCTGCCCCAGGGGGAAAATCGGTGTTGTTGGCGGAAAAATGCAAAAGCGTTACCGCCTTTGAGCTCCACGAGCACCGCGTGGAATTGATTAGGCAATATAAAACGCGTATGGGTGCGGATAACGTGCACGAAATGCAAAAGGACAGTTCGGCGTTCGATGGCGCGTACGAGGAAAAATTCGATGGAGTGTTATGCGACGTTCCCTGCTCGGGCTACGGCACGGTGAGTGAAAATCCCGATATTAAAATTTTCCGAAAGGAAGAGGATTTCAAGGGTTTGGAAAACGCGCAGAAAGCCATTTTGGAAACCTGCTCGCGCTACGAAGTCGGAGGCCAA
>JAZNEZ010000020.1:0-4942 GCA_045588875.1 Candidatus Scatosoma sp.
ACCTCAATCGACACTTTCAAAAATTCTTCTTTCTCGCCGCGATTCAAGGCAAGCACGCGGTGGCTTTTGATTTCCGCAACGGGCTCGCGATAATCGGCGTACATTTCGTACGTTTTATTTTCGTCGGCAACCGCCTTACCCTTTGCGTAAGCGGAAACGATTTCGCCGTGACGGAAGAAGAAATTACGCAGTTTTTTGCGCGTTGTCGCGTCGTCGGAAATAATCTCGGCGATAATATCTTTCGCCCCGTCGATTGCGTCCGTTGCCGTAGGCACTTCTTCATTGATAAATTCAGCTGCTTTTATTTGCACGTCCAGCGATTTATCCTGCGCTAAAATCGCGTCTGCAAGCGGTTGCAAGCCTTTTGCAATCGCCACGGAGGCGCGTGTTTTACGCTTTTGTTTATACGGACGGTAGATATCTTCCACTTCCGTTAAAATCGTCGCTTTATCCAACGCCGCGGAAAGCTCGTCCGTCATTTTCCCCTGTTCGGTGATAGCGCTGACCACTTCTTCTTTGCGCTTTTCAAGGTTGCGAAGATAGGTAAGCCGATCGTTGAGCTCGCGCAACACCTGATCGTCGCAGCTACCCGTCATTTCCTTGCGGTAACGCGCGATAAAGGGAATCGTGTTTCCCTCGTCGATCAATGCAACGATATTATTCGCGTGGCTGGGGGTTAAGTTGAATTCTTCGGTAATCGTTTGTAAAATGTTCATAATGTTTTACCTTTCTTTTATTTTTAAGGAATGTAAAAATTCCTTTTTAACGAGTTGTTCTATAAAATATTTCATTCAGCGCTTTCCACCATATTTTTTCGTCAAATCTGGGATTTGCAGGACTTGTAGAGGGCATTTTCTCGAATGGGATCGTCAAATCCGTATAACGACTTAAAAATAATTGATAAGAAAGCGTTCCGTTGAGCAGTATTTTTCGAATATCCGCGCGATCGAGCACCAAGCGCAGATCGGCTACTTCCGCATTTTTCACGGACGAATCGGCAGAGCCCTCGATCTCGCACGCCGTTACCATATCCCAAAGCGCGATATTTCTCCGATATAAAAACGCATTCTTTTCTTCCGTGCTTTCGGGGATTTCTTCGCCGAAATATCCACAGAGCATTTTCCAGAAACGGTTTTGTTTATTGCCGTAGTAAAACTCGATTTTTCTGCTTTTCACGGACGGAAAACTGCCTAAAATCAAAACTTTACTCTCTTTATCGAATACGGGTGCAAAGCCCGTTTTTTTCACGCTACTCATACGAGCGGAAACGGCTCGTCCGTGTTGCCTACGAGCGCGATCGCTTTTTGCTTTTCGTCGAACATTTTTTGAAGTACTTCGTGAGTGTCGTCGTAGGTCATTGCGTTGATATCGGCAAGCCTTTTCTCAAAATCGAAAACCTTATTAAAATACAGCATATACTTCCCATACAACAGCATTTGCGAATTACTGTTTTCGTTGCTGAAAAACATATTCGACTTCATCTGTTCGCGGCTACGCGCAAATTCCTCTTTCGTAACGCCGTTTTTCTTCAAATCCTCCACTACTTGACAAATCGCGTCGTAGGCCTGCGTTTTTTGTTCGGGATTTACGCCTGCGTAAACGACTTGCATACCACACTCTGCGTAGAAAGAAATATAAGAATATACCGAATAGGCAAGTCCGCGTTTTTCGCGTACCTCTTGAAACAGCCTTGCGCTCATCGTACCGCCGAGTACGCCGTTAATCGCGCTGAGGATATTTTCCGCTTTATTTCCCCTTTCTGCGGACGGATAGGCAAGAGCAATATGCATCTGTTCGATCGGTTTCTTTTTCACAAGACTTTTCTTATCCGTGATAAGCTTTGGCGTACGCGGTTGGAATTTACCCGTTTTGAGATCCCCGAAATATTCCTCTACGAGTGCTTGCGCCGTTTGCGCGTCGATACCGCCGGCAAAGGATATAACGATATTTTCGGGGCAATACCGCGCCTCTTTATACCGCTCGATATCCGCCACGGTAAAGCTTTTCACGTTTTTCGCCGTACCGAGAATATTTCTGCCGTAGTTTTCTTTTCCAAAAAACGCACGCGACAAAAGATCCAAGCAAAGATCCTCGGGGGTGTCCTCGTTCATAGAAATTTCCTCGCAAACCACCCCTTTTTCCCTTTCCATTTCCTCTTCGGGAAAGGTGGAATGTAAAAAGAGATCGGAAAGCAATTCAAAACACGCGGACGTGTGTTCAGACGTACATTTGGAATAATAACACGTTGTATCCTTTCCCGTGAACGCGTTTACCTGCGCGCCAAGCCGATCGAACGCGTCGGAAATTTCGAACGCGTTCCGTTTCTTTGTGCCCTTGAACTGCATATGCTCGATAAAATGCGATATGCCGTCCTCTTTATCCGTTTCCGCGCTTGCGCCCGTGCCGACGAGTATGCCCATCGTTACCGACATCAAGCCTTGCATTTGTTTTACGACGAGCCGCAGCCCGTTTTCGTATTTCTTTTCAAATACCATATCTTTTTATCCTTTTTCTTGTAAATTTTCCGAAACCGTCAAAGTGGAAAGCGATTGCGATTCGTAATATTTCAATATATCTTCAAGCGCGTCCGCCGTTGCCTCCATAGGATGCATTAAAACGAACTCGCCGCCTTTAACGTTTTTCGTGGCGCGCGTGTAGATGAGCGCGGCGTTTTTATCACGCCAGTCGATCGTATCGCGCGACCATAAGATCGTTTTCATATTCAATGCCTTGCACGCGATCAAGGTATCGTTATCATACGCGCCCGAGGGTGGTGCAAACAACGTGGGCGCAACGCCGATTGCTAACTCGATAAACCGATTACAATCGGCTATTTCCTTTTTATTTTGCTCCACGGTAAGCTTATCGTGATCCTTATGAAAATACCCGTGATTGCCGATTTCGTGCCCTGCCGCGTAGATCGCGCGCAGACATTCCACGTTATCGTCCGCCCAACAACCGCCGATAAAAAAGGTCGCTTTGGCGTTTTTTGCCTTTAAGATTTCCAAAATGCGGTATACCTCTTCCGTACCCCAGTACACGTTGAACATCAAAGAAACGCCTGTGGAATCGCTACCTGCCGAGCGGTACAATTCCGTACTCTCGCTATCCGTCGTTACCGCATTTTCGGCAGGAGCTAAACACAGCGCTCCCACGGAAAGCACGAGCAGACCGAGCACGAGATTGGAAGTTACGCCCATTTTCCAGCTTTGCCGCGTTTTGCGGCGTCCGTTTTTGCTTGTCATATCCACACCTCGAAAAAAGATTTCCGTATTATCCTATTTTTCTTTTTTCAAGGTTATGCCTTTATTTGATTTTAACGATCGTAACCCCCGTTTCTCCCTCGCCGTATTTTCCCAAACGGAATTCCGCAACGTTCCGATGGGTGCGGAGTAATTCGTGTATCCCAGCGCGAAGCTTGCCCGTGCCTACCCCGTGCACGATTCTCACCTCTTCAAGGTTAGAGATCACCGCCGCGTCCAAAAACGCCTCCACGTCGGGCAACGCCTCGTGCACCGTCATTCCGATTACGTTGATTTCCAACGACGGCAACGGCTTTGGATTGAGTGATTTTGTGATTTTTACCTCTTTCTTATCCACAGTTTGTGCGTTTTTATTCCCCACCACAAAAGCAAGATCGGAAAATTTACTGCGCACGCGGATATTACCGCACAAAATTTCCGCCTCCTTTTTGGGAATACGCAAACTTTGAATAACGCCCGTTTGGTTGATATTTTTCACGTAGACAAAAGCACCGATTTTCAAATCCTTTTCCGTTAACGGCTGATATTGCGGCGCGATAATTTCTTCGTTTTCGCTTTCAAACGCTTTATCGTTCAAACGGTTTTTTAACGTTCTTGCTTTAATTAAATCTGCCTCTGTTACGCTTTCTTTTTCAAAGATCGCCTTGATCTCGTCCAACAAGTCCTCTGCCTCTGCCGTGCGTTCGTTCACGATACGCCTTGATTCCGCCTTTGCCTGTGCGAAAAATTTATCCTTTTCCTTTTGTAATTTTTCCCGTTCCGTTTGTAAAATATGCAACTTTTCCTGCCATTCGGATTTCAAAAGATTGCTCTCTTTAAGCGTTTCGTCCGCTTTGATCCTGCTTTCTTCCGCGCTCCTTACGATATTTTCAAACTTTTGCGCGTCCTCTGAAAGATTAGAAAGCGCGTCCGTTAAAATCTCTTCATTCAACCCCAAACGCCTCGAAATAGCAAGCGCGTTGCTTGCCCCAGGGAGACCGATACGTATCACGTATAACGGCTGTAAGGTGTTGGAATCGAACTCCATACAAGCGTTTTCGATACCTTTCGCCGAAAAAGCAAATTCCTTTAACGAAGTATAGTGGGTGGTAACCACACCGGCGCAACCCGTTTTGAGCAAATGCGACACGATTGCCTTGGCAAGCGCCTGTCCCTCGTCGGGATCTGTGCCACCCCCCAGCTCGTCGATCAAAACCAAACTTTTTTCGTTTGCGTGATTGACGATATGAATGATATTCGTGATATGCGAGGAAAACGTGGACAAACTTTCTTCAATACTCTGCGCGTCGCCGACGTCGCAGTAAATCTCGTCGAACGTGGATAAAACGGCGCGTTTGGCAGGCACGAACAGACCGCACATAGCCATCATAGAAAACAGCCCTACCATTTTTAAGGTAACCGTTTTACCGCCCGTGTTCGGACCGCTGATAAGCAAGAAACGGTAATCTTTCCCCAAAGAAAGACTGACGGGAACTACCTTTTTCCTATCGATTAGCGGATGTCGCCCTGCCTCGATTTCGATTACGCCCTCGCCGTTGATTTGCGGTTTCACACACGAAAGCTTGTAGGCGTATTCCGCGCGAGCGTACGCACAATCGATTTCTTCCAACACGGCGATATCCGCGAGCAGCTCGTCGCCGATAAAACCTGCCCGACGGGAAAGCTCGCTTAAAATCCTT
>JAZNEZ010000021.1:0-1782 GCA_045588875.1 Candidatus Scatosoma sp.
AAATCGA
Organism: Candidatus Scatosoma sp.; assembly: GCA_045588875.1. Lineage (GTDB taxonomy): Bacteria > Bacillota > Clostridia > Christensenellales > Borkfalkiaceae > Scatosoma. Next base: position 8 of record JAZNEZ010000021.1, read on the forward strand.
TCGACGATAACGGGAAAATTATCGTTGCGGAAAACCTGTTTGCGGCGATTGAGATCGCCAACGAGATCGCGCCCGAGCATTTAGAGCTTTGTGTGGACGAGCCGTTTGCATATTTGGATAAAATCAAGCACGCAGGCTCGATTTTTCTTGGGAAATATTGCCCCGAGGCGCTCGGGGACTACTTCGCAGGTCCTAACCACACGTTGCCGACCAGCGGCACGGCGCGGTTTTCTTCCCCCTTGTCGGTGGACGATTTCGTGAAAAAATCGCAGTATTTGTATTATACGAAAGGGGCGTTAAGCGAAGTTTCGGATAAGGTAGCGTACTTTGCGGAAAAAGAGGGCTTAGGAGCCCACGCAAAAAGCGCAAAGGTGCGGTCATGAGCAGATATTTCAGCGACAAATTCGCGGCGCTCACCCCGTATACCCCAGGGGAACAGCCCAAAGATATGCAGTATATTAAACTCAACACCAACGAATCCCCGTTCCCTCCGCCTGTCGAGGTGGTAGAGGCGGCGAAAAAAGAGGCGTCGAAAGCGCAATTGTATTCCGATCCTGAATGCGGCTTGCTCGTGGAAAAGGCGGCGGAATATTACGGCATTAAAAAGTCGGAGTTGCTTTTCACGAACGGCTCGGACGAAATTTTGAATTTCGCGTTTATGGCGTTTTGCGATAAAAATACGCCTGCGGTATTCCCCGATATCACCTACGGGTTCTATTCGGTGTTTGCCGATTTGCACTCTATTACCTATAAAAAAATACCGCTTAAATCGGATTTTACGATCGATTATAAAGATTATGTAAGCGTCCACGCCACGGTGTTTATCGCAAATCCCAACGCGCCGACTGGTTTAACGCTGACCGTGCAAGAAATCGAGGAAATCGTACGATCAAATCCCGATAACGTGGTGGTGATCGACGAGGCGTACGTGGATTTCGGCGGTGAAAGCTGCGTACCACTTATCCATAAATACGATAATTTGCTTATCACGCAAACCTTTTCCAAATCGAGAAGTTTGGCAGGCGCAAGGCTGGGCGTGGGGATTGCAAGCGAAAACTTAATTGCTGATCTGAACACGATCAAGTATTCCACGAATCCTTATAACGTGAACCGTATGACGATGGCGGCAGGCTACGCCGCGCTTTGCAATCAAGCGTATTTCGACGAGAAGTGCAAGGCGATTTGCGAAAATCGCGAGTATACGGCAACGGAGCTGAAAAAGCTGGGCTTTGAAGTACTTAATTCCAAAACGAATTTCTTGTTCGTAAGATCGGATAAGATCGACGGCAAGGAGCTTTACGAACAGCTCAAAGAAAGAGGTGTGCTCGTGCGGCACTTTACCGCGCCGCGGATTGCACAGTTTAACCGCATAACGATCGGAACGAAAGCGGAAATGGAAGTTTGTATTCAAAAGATCAAAGAAATTATGGAGAAACAATTATGAGAACGTGTGAAATCGCAAGAAAAACGGGAGAAACGGATATCAAGCTTTTTATTAACCTTGACGGCAACGGCAAGAGCGAAATCGACAGCGGTTGCGGCTTTCTTGATCATATGCTCACGCTGTTTTCCAAGCACGCCGGCTACGATCTGAAAGTTTCCTGTAAAGGGGATACGCAAGTAGATTATCACCATACCGCGGAGGATATCGGTATCGCGCTCGGCTCGGCGTTTTATAAAGCGCTCGTCGATAAGCGCGGCATTATTCGCTACGGCGATATCGTTTTGCCTATGGACGAAACGTTGATTATGGCGGCGGTGGATATTTCGGGGCG
>JAZNEZ010000022.1:0-3262 GCA_045588875.1 Candidatus Scatosoma sp.
AAAGGTCGTGAGCAGATCCTTAAAGTACACGCAAGAAATAAACCTATGTCCCCCGACGTCAATTTCAAGACGGTGGCACGTATCACGGCAGGGTTCTCGGGCGCAGAGCTCGCCAACCTCTTGAACGAGGCGGCTATTTTAGCGGCGCGCGCAGGCAAGAAAACGATCGGTAACCTTGAACTTTACGACGGTATTAACAAGGTGCTTATGGGCCCTCAAAAGAAGAGTCGCGTGGTTACCGAGGCAGACAAACGGTGTACGGCGTACCACGAATCGGGACACGCAGTGCTCGCTTGTCTTTGTAAGCATTGTGATCCCGTGCACGAGGTTTCCATTATCCCTCGCGGTCGCGCGGCTGGTTACACGATGACGCGCCCCGAAACGGACGACAACGACATTTCCTATAATAAACTCGTCGATAATATCTGTATGTCGCTCGGCGGTAGAGTTGCCGAAGAGCTCGTGATCCAAGACGTAACGACGGGTGCGAGCGCGGATTTACAACACGTTTCGAATATCGCGCGGAGAATGGTTACGCAGTGGGGTATGAGCGACAAGCTCGGGCTCGTGGCGTACGATTCCGATCAGCCCGTGTTTATGGGTATGGAATACGGCAACCAAAGCCGCGGTGGGTATTCGCAGGAAACGGCGGCGACGATCGACGCGGAAATTCGGCGTTTGATTACCGAGGCGCATACAAGAGCAACCAAGCTTTTGAAAGAAAACCGCTCGATTATGGATAATATGTCGCGCGTGCTCGTGGAGAAAGAAACGATCTACACCGAGGAAGTGCAAATGCTTATGAAAGGCGCGAGCTACAAGGAAGTAATCGCGTATATGGAAGAAAAGGAAGGTACGCATCGCGAGAATCCTTTCGCCTCCATGACGGCGCCGTCGCCCGAACACGTGGTGAAAGAAGAAAACGAAAGCCAAGAATAATACGAAAGACAAGGGGCGCAAGATTGCGCCCCTCTTTTGCAAGAAAGGTGGTTTATGAAAAGGACGAAAAAACGTAAACTTGCGGCGATCGATTATGAAAAACGCACTCTGCCCGTGTCGTGGATCGATACGGCAACGGAGAGCGATAGCTTTTCGAAAAAGGAGCTGAAAAATCGTGCGGCGTATTTGCTTTTGAACGGCGTGCCCGAATTTTCCGTGAACGATACGGGAACGGGCAGATTTAGTCTGCTTGCAAACGATCGCGATTTCCAAGCGGCAAAGCAGTCGGGAGTGAAAGAGGTGCAGGCGCGCGTGTACGCGTTCACCGAAAAGCACGCGGAGATCTTTTCGCTCGCGGAAAAGCTGAAAACGGAAAAATTAGGCGCGATGGAAGAGGCGTATATTATGAAACGGCTGACCGCCGATCACGGCTTTACGCAGGACGACGTGGCGGCGCTCGTGGGGTGTTCGCGCCCTGCGGTTGCTAACACCTTGCGACTTTTGAAACTTGAACCGCAGGTGGTGGGGCTCATTGAGAGCGGTAAACTTTCCGCAGGGCACGCAAGAACGCTGATCAAAGTACCCAAAGAAAAACAGCTTGCGTTCGCAGAGGAGGGGATCAAGCGCGAATTTTCCGTGCGTGAAATGGAACGCGCCGTGAAAGCGTTTTTAACGCCGCCCGAGGTATTAAAAAAGGAAAACGAGGCAAAGGCGAACGCGAAAAGCGAACAGCTCAAAGCGTTCGTGGAGCGTATGCGCGCGGTCTACCGTACCAAAGTATCCTTGATCGGGAACGACAAAAAGGGCAGAATTTATATCGATTATTATTCCCCAGAGGATTTGTACCGCTTTGAGGAATTTTTAGATATTATTGAAAACGAAAGACTTTCCTAAATAGGCGCGCCGAAAGGCGTGCTTTTTTCGTTATAAATGTTTTGAAATTCCGCAAACTGTACGTATGAAAGACAAAACGCAATCCAAAGGCTCGTTTATTAAAGGCGCGGCGTTGATCGCCGCAGGCGGCTTTTTCGCCAAGGTCATAGGCGCGCTCTATCGCATACCCCTCACCAACCTTATAGGTGGGCACGGTATCGGCTTATATCAGCTCGTATACCCCGTGTACTGCTTGCTTTTGACGGTGTCCGCAACGGGAATACCCTCGTCGATCGCCAAGCTTACTGCCGAACGGCTGGGCAAGGGGCAATCGGACAAACCGCTGTTCAAAACGGCAATGAAATTGTTCCTGCTGATCGGTTTGGTAGGCTCGGTGCTAATGGCGGTGCTCGCGCCCTTTTTAGCGAGAGCGCAGGGTAGTGAAGAAGTGCTCGGCGGTTATTTCACGCTCGCGCCCTCCGTTTTGCTCGTGTCGGCAATTTCCGTGTTCCGCGGTTGGTTTCAGGGCAGAAACGATATGTTCCCCACCGCGCTTTCGGAGATTACCGAACAGATCGTGAAAGTGGCGTTCGGGTTGTTGTTTGCGTATTTGTTTCGCGATAACGTGGCAAAGGCGGTGGTGTTTTTACTCCTGTCCGTGTCCATTTCCGAGCTGTTCGCGCTCGCGCTTATGATCGCGCTTTATAAACGCTCGCCTATGCGCCAAGAAACGGGAAAGGAGGGGGGCAAGGTTGCGATGAAATCCGTTTTACGGATGAGCATACCCGTTACCTTTTCTTCCCTTTTGATACCGCTTTCAGGACTAATTGACAGCGTGCTTGCCGTTCGGCTTTTGGGAGGCTATTCCGCCGATCCCGTCGCGCTCTACGGCTTGTTTTCGGGGGGAGCGGTAACGATTATCAACCTGCCCGTGTCCGTTTGCTACGGCGTTGCGGCGGCGAGTATTCCTGCCGTTGCCACGGCGAACGCGCGCGCGGACGGGAGCGTGAAAAAGCGACTGTTCTTCTCGCTCGGGATCACGGCGCTCGTGAGCTTGCCTAGCGCCGTGGGCTTATATTACTTTGCCGAGCCTGTGGCAAAAATCGTCTTTCGCAGTTTAAGCGCCGAGGAATTGCAAACGCTCGTGGAGCTTGTCAAAATATTCTCACTCAGCGCGTTCACCCTCTCCTGCACGCAAACGCTTTCCGCGTGTTTAACGGCGCAAGGTAAGCCCCAACACGCCGCCCTTTCTATGACGATCGGCATCACGGTGAAAACGCTCGTGTACGCGTTCTTGCTCCGCGATCCGAAAAATTCCGTTTTCGGCTTGGCGCACGCGACGAATATCGGTTATTTGGTTGCTTTTTTCCTCGATTTCGTGTATAATTTAATCGTAGTGCGAAAACGGAGGAATAAAAAAGATGATAACGGTAATCGGTCTGGGGAATGA
>JAZNEZ010000023.1:0-4918 GCA_045588875.1 Candidatus Scatosoma sp.
TCCGACTTGGGCTTGCCGAGGGCGTAGAGGGCAAGGAGATCGCTTTGACGATCGCCGTGATCTACGGCGTGATGCTACTCATTATTGCCTTGAACGTGCTCAGGAGCGTTTTTAAGCTCGGCTGGCTGTTTAAGAAAAGAGCAAGTCGGTTATACGGCTTTAACCGCAATATGTACGCAATGGACGATATGGGCAAACGCTTTGCAAGCACCTTTGCGACGATCGTGATCTGTCATCTTCTGATTGCGCTCGTTGCCGTGGACGTAACGCTTGATACAATGGCATACGCGGCGCTTGGCGTGGGCGTGTTCTTCCATTTTGCTTGCGGTATTCCCAGCGGAAAGGTGAGTTTATTCGACGTGGACAACGGCGTGATGGAACAAAAAAGAGAGGTGGGTATTTTTGCCTCGTTCGTGCGCAATTTGTTACAGCTTGTTGTGGTGGCGGCGATTACCTATTTCTTTATCGCTTGTTCGCCCGTGCGCGGCTTGCTCGATACCCTGCTTGCCGAGGGTGGCGTTGCGACCTTGACGGAGGATATGAACGCGCTCATTATTACCCTTTTGCAAATCTTTACGCTCGTATGGCTGATTGCAATGATCGCCTACGCGACGGGTACGACGGAGTTCGATATGGACGGTGCGGACGCGTCGGGGCGCAAGAGCTTTCTCGTGTTCGCTATTTTGGCGTTGCTGTGCGCAGGCGGTGCGTACGTATACGGTCAGTTCGTGGCGCAAGTGGAATTGCATCAAAACGTTTTGACGATCGCGATCGTGGCGCTCGTTGCGGTGATCTTGGAACTCGTTTTGATCAACCGACCGAAAGAAAAAGTCGAAAACCTCGACGAGGTGGACGTGAGCAAGTATTTGACGGAAAATTACGAAAAATCGGGCGTATATATGAATACGGGCGCGACGTATTCGCAGGAATTTGGCGATCCGACGGATGCATATTCTCGCAAAAGATAAACTGTCGATAGGGGACGGAGTATAAATTTCAAGGAGAATAAAGGAAAATGAAACGAATAAATTCCAAAGCCGCGCTACTCAAAAAGCGCGTGAGAAAAATTCAGGGAAGAGCTAAGTTCGTGGGCGTGCTGTATTTGCTCGGCACGATCGGGCTTTTGGCGATTGCGGCGGTGTTGCCTATTTTGTCGGGTACTCGTATCGTTGACGTCGATTCCGCGCAATTCCCCGTGCTTACCTTTTATCAACCGATTGCCGATCTGTTTGGGGGCGGTGCGGACGCGTTTGCTAATCTTACCGCGGTGCAGATCGTCGATATTATAGTGGTGGCGTTGTTCGCTATTATGCTTTTGGTGATGGTGATCAACGTATTGCGCAGTTTGGGCAAGCTCGGTTGGCTGTTCAAACGCCGCGCAAGCTATACCAACGGTTTTAACCGCAATATGTACGCAATGGACGATCTGGCGAAGCTCTATTCGAGTTCGTTCTCCGCGCTCGTCGTGTTACACCTCTTTATATTCCTGTTTTCGGGCGGTACTCTTGCGACGGACGGCGTGGAAAGCGCGATAGGGCTTACGACGAACGCATACATAGCACTCGGCGTGGGGCTCGGCGTACATTTCTTCTGCGGTCTGATCGGCGGCACGGTTACGCTCTTTACGACGGGCGATCGTATTGAAGAAGAGGTGCGCGAAAACGGGTTGTTCGTATTCTTCGTGCGCAATCTCGTGCAACTTGCGGCGGTTTCGGCGATCGTTTATTTCCTGTTGCAAGAAAGCGTGTTGCTTACAAAAATGCAGGAGCTTTTGAAACTCCTCGTGGAGAACAAAACGCCGTTTGCGGAGATCGATTGGATGGGATACGTCCTCGTGGGTGTGGAGTTCGTGGCGTGGCTGTTTATCGTCGTGCTGATCAAGCACGCTACCGCGGCGACCGAGTTCAACCGCGACGGTATGGCAGGCTCGGGAATGCGTAATTTCGCGGTATTCTCTTTCCTTACCGCGCTTGTGTTGGCGGCGGAGCTCGCGTTGCCGATGCTCGGAATCGGCGTTGCAGAGGTCGCGACGGAGCTCAATCAGAATTTGCTGATTGCGGCGGTGGTGGCGTTCGTGGCGTTCCTGCTCGATTGCATTATCAAGAGCAGACCGCACGAGGATAACTACGACGACGTGGATATGGAATTATATTTCCGCGAGGGGGATTCCAAATATAACAATACGATCATCTGATCTTGAACGAAAACCGACGGAAGTCTTGCAAACGGCTTTCGTCGGTGTTGAATTAAAAAACGAAAAGAAAAAAGCAAGGAGATTGCAATGAAAGCATATCAATCGGCGAACGCTCTCGCCATCAGAAAAAGAGTAAGAAAAGTACATTCGAAAGCAGGGTTCGTAGGCACGCTGTATTTGTTGGGCGCGCTTGCTATGGCGGTGTTTGCTTGCCTGCCTATGCTCACGGTAGATACCGTGGAGTTGTGGGTGGCGAATTTCTATACGCCGTTTACGACGATGTTCGGGGAATCCGTCGTTTGGCTCGACGTGATCGTGGCGTTGCTTTACGCCTTGATCGTGTTAATCGCAGTCGTGAATTTTTTCAGGTGCTTTTCCAAGCTCGGTTGGCTGACGAGAAGAAGTTCCAGATACGTGAACGGGTATAATCGGAATATGCGCGCGATGGAGGATATGGGCAAACGCTTTTCTGCCTCGTTCGCGGCGATTATCATTCTTTCCCTTTTGATTTACATACTCAAACAGACGAACGCGGAAATGGCGTTGACCATGAATGCTTACATTATGCTCGGCGTCGGTTTGTTTATTCATTTTGTTGCAGGACTGATCGGCGGTAACGTAAGCTGGTTCGACGTGCACGGCAACGGCGGTAACGTGGAAGAAGTGAAAAGAGAGTGCGGTAGATTCGTGTATTTCTTCCGTAATCTCGTGCAGCTTGTGGCGACGGCAGGGATTATTTATTTCTTCGTTCCGAGCTGTGTGCTCGGCTCGACTTTACAAACGGTGCTTACCGGCGGTAATCTGCTTGAAGGGGATATCGTGCAAACGCTCGTTCCCGTGGCGTTGCAGGCACTCATTCTTATCTTCCTGTTCGTGCTCGTAAAGCACGCGACGGCGGCTACCGAGTTTAACCGTTTGGGAATTGAAGGCTCGGGAATGAAGAATTTCCGCGTGTTCTCGTTCCTTACCTTCCTTGCGGCAGGCGGTGTGTTTGCGGTGGATTATCTGCTCGTGCAACCCGATCCGATCGTTTACGATTTCGTGTATATCGCGGCGATTGCGTTTGGCGCATTCCTCGTCGATTGTATCTTTAAGACCAAGCGTAAAAAGGAAGAAGAGGACTACGATCCGCTCGCGGAAATGCAAGACGACCAAAAGGCAGGTCAGCCTATGCCGGCGTATCCGCAAATGCCCGTATATCCGCAGATGCCTATGCCTCAACAAACGGCAGGTCAGCCTGCGCCCTATCAGCCTATTTATATTCCCGTATATTATCCGTATCCGCAGGTGATGCCTACCCCGCAACAACCGACGGTGGAGCATACGCCGATAACGGTGGTGGACGCGAAACCTGCGCCTGCCCCTGCGCCCGTGATCGTACCTGCGAAAGCACCTGAAAATATCAAGCCTACGCCTGCGCCCGAAACGGTGAAAGCGGCGGTCGATAAGGAAAACGAAGATCCCGTGGAAATCAAAACGCCCCTCGATCCCAACAAGGAATGGCGCGTGAGATGTCCTCGTTGCGGTAAGGAGCTGAACGTGCGCGAAACGTCGCCTTACCATCGTTGTCCCTCGTGCGACAAGGTGTTTGCGATACGCAAATTTCAAACGTACGTGAGAAAGAACTAAAAAGAGAGGAGAGATATGGCAAAAGAAAATCAATTCGTAGAACAGATCGCGGATATCGAAAAGGACTTTCCGCAGTGGTATACCGACGTGGTACTCAAAACCAAGCTCGTCGATTACGGCCCCGTTAAGGGCACGATGGTTATTCGCCCTTACGGCTACGCGATTTGGGAGAATATTCAAAGCGAGATGAACGCCCGTTTCAAAAAACGGGGTGTGGAGAATGCGTATTTCCCTCTGCTGATCCCTATGAGCTATTTCACCAAAGAGGCGGAGCACGTGGAGGGCTTTGCGCCCGAGGTCGCCGTGGTAACCGTGGCAGGCGGTGAAGAGCTCGCCGAGCCCTTGGCAATCCGTCCTACTTCCGAAACGATTATCGGTACGATGTGCGCCAAATGGGTGCAGTCTTACCGCGATCTGCCCTTAAAGGTCAATCAATGGTGTAACGTTATGCGGTGGGAAAAGACTACCCGTCCGTTCCTGCGTACGAGCGAGTTCTTGTGGCAGGAGGGGCATACCGTACATTCGACCGCGGTAGAGGCAGAAGAAGAAACGCAGGCAATGTTACAAGTTTATAAAGAATTTGCTGAAAACTGTTTGGCTATCCCCGTTTTGACGGGCAGAAAGACGGAAAAGGAACGTTTTGCAGGCGCGGTGGCGACGTATACTATGGAAGCAATGATGCACGACGGCAAGAGCTTGCAGGCAGGTACTTCCCATTATATGGGGCAGAATTTCGCCACGGCGTTCGATATCAAATTCCTCGGGAACGAGGGGGTGTTGCAAACGGCGTATACTACCTCTTGGGGCGTTTCTACCCGTTTGATAGGCGCGATTATTATGACGCACGGCGACGAGCGCGGGCTTGTGTTGCCGCCTGTCGTTGCGCCCGTACAATGCGTGATTGTGCCTATCGCCGCGAGAAAGGGCGGTGTGATTGAGGCTTGCGAGGCACTCAAAGCGAATTTGGAGGGGGCAGGTATTCGTGTAACGCTCGACGCGACGGATAACAGTCCCGGTTGGAAGTTCAACGAATGGGAGATGAAAGGCGTGCCGTTGCGCATTGAGCTCGGTCCGCGCGACATTGAGGCGGGCAAG
>JAZNEZ010000024.1:0-5315 GCA_045588875.1 Candidatus Scatosoma sp.
CCGCGACAGGGCACGGTGATATACGCAAAACCGATATTTTTCAACATTTCCACCACTTCCTCGCGTTTCCTTAAAATACTTCCCGTGGAATGTGCGTCGGAGGCGTAGGACACCTGCCTGCCTCCTAATGCAAAATACCGCCGTAAAACGTCCTCGCCCACGAACGTTGCAAACTCGCTCGTGCCGTTGTTCGAGGCGTTGACTTCTAAAATTTTATTTTTCGCTATAACCGTTTTCAAAATATCGTCGTATTCCTCGGCAAATTCCGCATACGACATTTTTTTATCCTTATACGGCGCATACCGCGAGGGATAACCGATATGCCCGACGATATCGTAAGCATACGGCACTTCAAGGCTGTTTCTAACGAGCGTGAGATATTCTTTATACACCTCTTTTTTCGGGCGCAGAATTTCTACCCCCTCGCAGGTCGTTTCACGGAACGGGATCTGGTAATAGTATTCCTCGGCGCGCAGACAATGTATGCTGTTGACAACGAAATCGGGGTGATATTTTTCGACGATCTCTTGATTTCTTTCGAGCACGCGCGGATCGGGGGAAAACCCAAGCTCCGCGCCGATCATCACGTTCATAACCCCCTCGTAGTCCTCCTGCAAATGCCGCGCGAAGTGGAAATATTCCTCGGCGTTCGTTCCCCCGTGCGCCCTGCCGTGAGCAAAAAGCATATCGAAATCGAAGTGCTCGGAAACGCCGTAGAACGCAACGCCCTTTGCTTGCGCCGTTTTGAGCATTTGCGAAAGCGTGGAAACGCCGTCGAACGAAAAGTTGGAATGATTGTGTACGTCAGTGAGAAATTTTTGCATACGATACCTCTTTTTTATTATAACATTCTTTTTGATTTGGCGCAAGTTTTCGACCGCGATCGGGATAAAAATTTTTCCGCTTTTGCCGCGTTTTGGTAATTTCACGGCGGTTTTGCCTTATTTTGACAGTCTTGGAATTTATTTAGGCTTGATTTTTATGTTTCCACCGTTGTATAATGACTGCATTATGAGAATTTTGAAAAATATAACCGCGCTGGTTTTAGCGCTTGCATTCACAGCCCCCACCGTCGCTTTGTTCTCTCAAAACGGCACGGATAACGAGGCGTTCACGCCACCGAGTAGTGGAGAAATCGAAAGTCCTCTCCCCGAAGAAACGCCGGAAGTAACGCCAACGCCTACCCCCACGCCAACACCTGAGCCCGAACCCGAACCGCCGAAGATTTCTTACGCGCAATACATACGCTGCACGGGCAATAACGTGAATATCCGCTCGGGCGCAGGCACGTCCTATGCCGCGCTCGGCTCGGCAGAGAAGAACACGAACTACGCGATCGTCGGAAAATCGGGCAGCTGGTACAAGACCTACTACCGTGGTAAAACGGCGTACTTATATTCCTCGTACGCCGCCGTCTTTGCAATCGAGGAAAGCGATAATGAAAGCGTGGAAAAGGTAATCGCGGAGGGGTATAAGTTGCTCGGCGTGCCGTACGTGTACGGCGCGGTGCGTTTGCACGACGGGAACGGAAAACTACTCGCCGGCTTTTCCGCGCAGAAATTCGATTGTTCCTCGCTCGTGCAGTATATCTTTTACAAGGGCGCGAATAAATTATTACAGGTCAACACGCGCACGCAGGTCAAGCAGGGCAAGTACGTTGCCAAAAACGATTTACAGCGCGGCGATTGTATGTTCTTCACCAACGAGAGCCGTAAACACCTTTCGGGAGTGGAGCGTATCGGGCACGTAGCGGTGTATTTGGGGGATAATTACATTCTCCACACTGCCTCCGACTACGCACGTATCGAAAAAATTTCCTCCACGCGTTGGAGTTTCTACGTGGAGGCAAGAAGATTTATTTAAGTCAGGTAAGCTCGGGCGTAGCGGCGACGGTCAGAAAATACACCGCTTTCGCCCCTGCTTTAAGCAACAGCTCTGCACATACGCTACCCGTCGCGCCCGTGGTCATAATATCGTCTACGAGCAAGACCGTTTTGCCCTCGCAAAGCTTTCGTTTATGCAGGTGATACGCCCCTTTCGCGTTTTTCGTACGCTCGACGAAATCGAGCTTTTTCTGCGCGGTTTCCCCTCGCTTTTCTATCGCGGCGGTATCGAGCGTTACGATATAACCGCGCTCTTGGAGCGTTCGCGCAACCGTTTCCGCGAGCAATTCCGCCTGATTATATCCTCTTTCTCGCAAACGGGTTTTGGAAAGGGGTACGGGCAGGATTAAAAATTCCTTTTCGTCTTTTGGCATACGGGATAAAAACGATTCCGCCGTCCTTTCGCCTAAATACAGGCAAAGTCGGCGTTTTCCGTTTTTCATTCGGTTGACGACTCCCGAGGTTTCGCCACGATATACGAGGGGCGAAAAGCCTTTCGTGAACTTGGGCAGATGACTTTTACAGGTGTTGCAAACCCCTTTCGTTTTCGTTTGTCTGCCGCACTTTTCACACCAAAATTCGTCGTTGAAACGCAGTCCCTCCTCGCAGTCCTTGCAAAGCCTGTGGGTGGGGTAATCGAACAACTCCGCTTTGCAAAGCTCACAGCCGTAGCCCTGTTCGTTTATCCATTCTCGCAAAAAATTCACTTCTCTTCCGCGTCCTTTTTACGTTGATAGCGCACGAGCAGGTACGCGCCGATTGTGCCGACGATAAAGAATACCACGCCAAGCAGGATATCGAGCGTCGCCGCGCCGTTTACCGCCCACGAGCGGTAGACCGCGACGATATCGCCGTTACAAAACATTGAAAGAATAGAGCCGAGCGAAAGCCCTACGATCATAGAATACGCTGAAAAGCGAGCCTTGGCGAAAATATTCGTGAGCAACTTGGAAAAGCCGAGCACGCCGACCACAAACCCGATCGCAAGCCCTGCGTAAACGAGGAAAATTTGCGGATTTGATTTCCAATACGTCATACTCACGCTTTGCACCACCGACTGAAACCAGCCCACCGACATTAAAATCGCGCTTGCGGAAAGCCCGGGGACGATCTGCGTAACACCGCACGCCGCGCCGATCACGAGCGCCAAAACGAAATGCCACCATTCAATTTTTATAAACGCGTCGCCGCTCCCCACGTCAGAGGAAAGAAACGCCGAAATGCAACCCATTACGACGGGGATAAAAAGCCCGAGTGCAAATAGCGCCACGCGACTACCCGTCCTTTCCGCCCCTTTGAGCTCGTCGGTAACGGCAGGAAACGCGCCCGTCATCAGCCCTGCGAATAGGCACACGATAGCAAAGGGTAGAATTTCGAGCAGTTGTTTCACGGCGATAAAGCCGAGGAGTACGCCCACGATCAATCCAAGCCCGATCGGGAGCAGGAAGATAAAGCACTGTTTGAATTTTTTCAGTAGATTACCAAGCGCGTAGATAAACTGATCGTAGAGCTTGAATATAATCGCCACCGTCGAACCGCTGATCCCCGGGACGATCACGGCAAGACCTATGAAAAAACCGAGCACGGCGCTTTTGCACCAGCTCTTTTTATTGTACTTAATGAGTGCGATCTCTATACTTTCCTGTGCCATAGTCATTCTCCTTTCCTCAATATTATAACCAAAAAAACGCCTAAGGTCAACGCTTTGGAAAGATTTTCCGCCTTTTTTGCGGAAAAAAGCGTAAAACCGTCAATTTTCCCTGCTCGTGAACATATATAATAGCGTTACAAGATAAATTTAAGGCAACACCGTACAATGTTGCAATAGAAATTGCGTTAGCGTTTTCGAGGGAGAAAAAGGCGCTCTTTTGAGATAATAGCGTGCACTATTATAAGAAAAAGCAACGCATTTATCACCGAAAACGGTAGCAAGTTCTATTATCGTTATTCGTGCGGTATTGCCTTTATGCAGGTGCGTTTATGAATTATGTAAAAAAGATGTGCATTTTGCGGCAGGTCAAGCAAGGCTTTTCAGGCGACGGAAAGGCGCTTTCGGGACTGATCAAGATCGAACAATACGGAAAAAACCTCGCGATCGAGGTTTCTATCATCAATTTTGCCCCCCTCGTTTCTGGGGAATATTATTGTCTACTCTCCGACGGCAGGGGTAAAACGGAAATGCTTTCCCTGCGCGGAAAAAGTCTTTTTAATATCCTTTCCGATCTCGATATCTCGCGCGGTTTTTGCGGCGTGATCTGCTACGTGAAAAACGAAATCGTGCCGATCGCTTACGGTATTAACGGCAACGGCTCTTACGACTGGCGCAAAATCTTAAACAGCGCGTTGCCGCCCGTGTTCCCTGCGCAAACGAAAAACACCGTGATAGAAACGGAAATTGCGGAAACGCAAACGCAGGAGGAAGAGGAAAAAAGCTACGACGACGAAACGGTGGCAACGGAGAATTATTATCGGGAGGAGCAAGAGAATGGACAAGAGCTGTTTCAAAAAGCTGGCGAAGATGCACGAACTGAAAGCGCAACTGAAAACCAAGCAAAGGAAACGGGGGCTGACGTTGCGCAGAATGTCGATGCTGACGGCGCTCGCCACCCGTTTGAAGTGGACGGAGAAGGATATTACCGCGCAGTAAAAACGGAAATCGACGAGTTGTTTTCAAAATATCCGCGCGACGACACCTTAAACGGCGCGTTTTCGTGTAGCGAATGGGTGCGCGTGAAAGGCGAAACGAGCTCGCCCGAATACCTCGTGGGCGTGGTTTACGACGACGGCGTGGCTAAATATATTTGCTACGCACTTGCCGCAGAGGATAAGGATAATCCCCCCGACGAAATTCGCGCCGTGTGCACGTTCGTGCCCGTATCCCCTTTCGAGATCGGCAAGGGATATTTCGTCATCTTCCAAAGCGCGACCACAGGCGAGTGTATCAAGCCGCAAAAAATTTGAAAATTATTTTTTTCATACGCTTGACTTTTCGTGGCGCAGAGAGTATACTGTTATGTAAAGTGAGGTGGCGTTATGAAATCCTTAGCAAAACAGCTTACGTTTACCGCCGTATTCGCGGCAATGTGCTGTGTGAGCACGCTGTTGATTTCCGTTCCCCTGCCCTACGGATATTTTAACACGGGCGACGTGTTCGTGCTCCTTTCGGGCTGGTTTTTAGGACCTTTCTACGGCGCAGTAGCCGCGGCACTCGGCAGTGCACTTGCCGATCTTTTCAGCGGCTACGCACTCTACGCCCCTGCCACTTTCTTTATAAAAGGTATCGACGCCGCGCTCGCTTGGCTCGTGGCTTGGGCAGTGAAAAAAGTGATTACGAAAGAATCCTTGGACTTTATCGCGCGGATTGCTTCCGCAACCGCAGGCGAGCTTTTGATGCTTTTGGGCTACTTCCTTTTTGAAAGCGTGTTATACGGC
>JAZNEZ010000025.1:0-6803 GCA_045588875.1 Candidatus Scatosoma sp.
GACGTGATCGCAGGCGGCGCGACGGCGCTTGCCGTATTGATGAAAAAATTACGTATAGAAAAAGTCGTCGTGAGCGATCGGGATAATCTCGAAGGTTACGCGGTAAAAAAGGGGTTAAAGGTATGAAAAGAGGCAAGGCGACGGCGTTTGCCATTACGGCGATCGTCCTTATGCTCGCAGGGATCACGCTCGTCGTGGTTTGGGGGTGGAACGTCGGCATAGAAGAGGGTATCGACGCGCTCGTGGGCGTGGTCGTATCCTTAATCGTTGCGCCCGTTTTGCACGAGGTTGGGCACGCGAGTATGGCGGCGAGCAGAAAAATGGAATGTGTGCAGATCAAATGCTTTTGTTTTCGTTTTGTTAGAGAAAACGGAAAAAGCCGTTTCACGCTCGTTTCCCCGTTTACCGACGATCAAACGCAGGTAATCCCCAAAACAGGCGGCAATATGCTTGCCCGTGCCAAGGCGTACGCGCTCGGTGGTCTGCTGTTCGAGGGCGCGTTCACCCTTTTCGTGGCAGGCGTGGCGATCACGCTTGCGTGCTTTCAAATATATTCCTTTACCCTTTGGAGCTTGTTGCCTTACTTAACGTATCTGTTTTTGATTAACGTTGTGCCGTTCGAATATCCAAGCGGAAAGACGGATATGCTCGTGTATCTCGGCTTGAAAAAGGGGTATCCGACGGAAAAAAATATGCTCGCGGCAATGGAAATTCAAGGTCGACTGTATGAGGGCAAGAGCTTTTCGGAAATGGACGAAAAGTTGTATTTTAACGCGCCGCAGCTTTGCGAGGACGAGCCGTTGTACGCGGTGATGCTCGATTTGAAATATCGGTATTTCTTGGAGAAAGGGGATATGGAAAAGGCAGCGGATTGTCTAAACAGACTTGCGAGGTCGCAAGAATATCTTTCCGATCAAGAAGTGGAAAAGGTGGCAGCCGAGCTCACGTATATGCATTCGTTAAACGGCGATTACGAGCTTGCGCGAGATTGCTCCAAGCTTTGCGAGGACTTCTTAAAAACGGATAACGTAACGGCGAAACGTACGCTTGCGGCGTATTGCAAGGCGTTTGGGAAAGAGGAGGCGGTAACGCCGCTCATTGAACAAGCGGAGCGTTTATTAGAAAAAGAACGCGTAAAAGGTCTTGCCAAAGCGGAGCGTATTTTGCTTTCCCGTCTGGCATAAAAGTTTCCAAATACGCAAATAGTAAAGACAGGGATAGACTATGAACACGGGTGAAAAACAACAAAAAATCAAAAAGAACGAAAGACGGGCAGGTGTTTTAATGCCCGTTTCTTCCTTGCCCTCGGCGTGCGGTATCGGCACGTTGGGGAAAGGCGCGTATGCGTTCGTCGATTGGCTCGCCGCGTCGGGAATGAAAATTTGGCAGGTGTTGCCCTTGCTGCCCACGAGCTACGGCGACAGTCCTTATCAGTCGTTCGCCTCCGACGCACTCAATTACTATTTCATTGATTTCGAATTGCTTGAAAAAGACGGACTGCTAGATAAATCCGATTATGCGGATATCGAATGGAGTAGCGACGAGCGTCGTGTGGACTACGGCAAGCAATTCACGCATAAGATCGCGATACTGCGCAAGGCGTTTATGCGTTTCGACCGCTCGGAAAAGGGCTGGCAGGAATTTCTTTGTTCCAAACGGTATTACGATTTCGCGTTGTTTACGTCGCTCAAAATACGCTTTTCTTATAAAGTTTGGAGCGAATGGGACGAACCACTGAAAAAAGCGAATGAAAAGGCGATCAATCAGCACGCGCTCGAATACGCGGCGGAGATCGAATTTTGGCAATTTACGCAATATCTATTCTTAAAACAATGGAACGCATTGCGCTCTTACGCGCACGGAAAAGGCGTATCGATTATGGGGGATATGCCCATTTACGTGGCGTACGACAGCCTAGAAACTTGGAAATACCGTAAAAAGTTGTTCGTGCTCAACCGTAAGGGCGATCCGTCGCTCCGTGCCGGCGTGCCGCCCGACGCATTCAGCGAGGACGGTCAGCTTTGGGGAAATCCCGTTTACGACTGGAAAAAGATGAAAAAGGACGGGTATCAATGGTGGAAAGACCGTATAAATTACGCATTTTCGCTGTTTGATATCGTACGCATTGATCATTTCCGCGGTTTCGACCGTTTTTACGCGATCCCCGAGGGCGCGGAAACGGCGAAAGAGGGGGAGTGGCGTAACGGACCGAAAGCGGCGCTTTTCGAGGATATGAAAAGTTATGCGATCGTAGCGGAAGATCTCGGCGTGATCGACGACGGCGTTCGAAAATTGCTCAAAGACACGGGGTATGCGGGAATGAAAGTGTTCGAGTTTGCGTTTAACGGCGATCCGAAAAACGAATACCTGCCCTCGGAATATAACGAAAATTGCGTGGCGTATACGGGTACGCACGACAACGATACCCTACGCGCGTTTATCGAGAATATGAGTAAACGCGAACGCAAGGCGTTTGAAAAAACGTTGGAAGAACAATGCCTGCAAGCAGACACCGCGTATATCCACGAAACGATCGAAGACGAGTGCGAGAGTATCATAAGGCTGTTAATGTCGTCGAAAGCGGACACGGTAATCGTGCCTATGCACGACGTGCTGTGCTTTGGCTCGGAGGCACGGCTAAACGCGCCCTCCACGGTATCGAGCGGAAACTGGACGTTCCGTTTCGTAGAAAAGGATTTCAAAAAGTGCAAGGCGGCGTGGCTGAAATCGCTTACCGAAGAATATGATAGATAAAATCTTATCCTATCTCTGAAAAGAGGTGGGATTTTTCTTTTGCATTGAATAAAAACGGGGCAAGATAGAAAAACTAAAAGAAAAGATCGCCTACGGGCGAGAAGAGAGGTGTATTTATGAAAAAAACGGTGAAAGCCGCTTGTGGCTTGCTTGCGCTTTGCGCGGCACTGTCGGCGGTAGGTTGTACGGACGGTTGTATGAACGGGGGCGATCCTAACGCGATCAAATTAACCGTTTGGGTGTCGGAGGCGGATCGCGCGTTTGCAACGCAAGTGGCAAACGATTTCAAAGCGGCAAATCCCGATAAAAATTATAATATCGTTATCGATATTCAAGGCGAAAACGACGTGGCGACGCGCGTTCTCAACGACGTGGAAAACGCTGCGGACGTGTATTCGTGTGCAAACGACCAACTCAGCAAGCTTATCAACGGCGACGCGCTTGCGCAGATCGCAGGCGAAAGATTAGAGCGCGTGAAAGCGGCGAACTCGGCAGGCTCGATCGATTCTGCAACGGTAACCCTCAACGGGAACGAGGGGGTGTACGGTATGCCGTATACAGACAATACCTTTTTCCTTTATTATAATAAATCGGTGTTAACGGAAACGGACGTGCAGTCGATCGACGGTATTTTGAATAAATGCACGGGCAATAAAAAATTTGCCTATCCTATGGACGACGGTTGGTATAGTAGCGCGTTCTATTTCGGTAAAAACCTTGGGTATCAAGTAACCTACGATCAAAATCTTGCGGAAACGAGCATCACCTGCGATTTCGACAATGAAACGGGGGTGGCGGTAACGGAGGCAATGTGGGGGCTCGTCAAGGACGGACGTATGAAAGCGGACGCGGACGATTCCAAGATCACGGCAGGTTTTAACGACGGCACGGTGATCGCGGCGGTTTCGGGGATTTGGAACAGAAAGACGATTGAAAGCTATCTTGGCGATAACTTCGCGGCGGCGAAATTGCCCACGTACACGCTGTATAAAGGGCAGTCGAACGAGGAGCAAGTGCAACTCGTGCCGTTTGCAGGGTATAAGCTGATGGGCGTGAATAACTATTCCAAGAATAAGACGGACGCAATGGATTTTGCGGAGTTCTACACGAATAAGGAAAACCAGATCAAGCATTTTGAAGAACGCGGATTCGTGCCCACCGACGAGTCGGCGCGCGCGGACGAGAAAGTGCAAGCGGACGTATGCGCAAAGGCAATCACTTCGCAGCTTGCGCACGCGAAAACGCAAAAGGACGTGCCCTCTACTCTTTGGGTGCCTATGGAGGGGCTTGGCTCGGCGATGATCACGGGCGCGCAGAGCGGTAATTTTGATTTGAGAGGTCAGTTAAAGGCGTGCGTGGACGCGATCGAGAAAACGACGAAAAGCGGCGCGGAGAATATGTAAAGACGAGGAGAGTCGGTGATGGAAGAACGAAAAATGAAAAAACGGTCGAAACCGAACGTGTTTGGGGAAATCGGTAAGGCGCTGAAAAACGGTTCGTTTGCCACGCGGCTCTCCTTTCTTTTTATGGGTTTTGGACAGATCGCGCGCGGACAACTCGTCAAGGGGGTTATGTATTTCCTGTTGCAAACGGCGTTTTTGCTGTTTATGATCTTTTTCGGCGGTAGATATATTCTGCACCTGTTTTCGGGGGATCTCGGCACGCGACTTTCAGGGGAAGTTTGGAACGAGCAATTACAGATCTTTGAGAAAGTCAAAGGGGATAACAGCTTTTTGATCCTGCTTTACGGCGTAATGTCGATCGTTTTGATCGGGCTTTTTCTCGTCGTTTGGGCAATGAACGTGAAAGGGAGTTACGAAAACGATCTGCGTTTGGAAAGCGGCGAGAAACTTCGCACCCTCAAAGAGGACGTGCGCGTGATGCTCAACGAAAAATTTTACGTGCCTCTTTTAACGTTGCCGTTTGTCGGCTTACTTGTATTCACGGTAATGCCGCTCGTGTTTATGGTGCTGATCGCATTCACGAACTACGACTACGCGCATATGCCCCCAGGGAAACTGTTCGATTGGGTAGGTTTTGCGAATTTCAAGGTGCTGTTTTCCCTTTCGGGGGGCTCGTCGGGATTTGCACTCGTGTTTTTGCGCGTGCTCCTTTGGACGTTCGTTTGGGCGTTTTTCGCAACGTTTACCAACTATTTTTTAGGGCTGATCATTGCGCTTATGATCAATAAAAAGGGGATAAAGCTGAAAGCGCTTTGGCGAACGCTGTTCGTAATTGCGATCGCCGTGCCACAGTTCGTAACCCTGCTTTTGATGCAGAAGATTCTCGACGGCGACGGCATACTCAATAAAATCCTCGGCACGAATATTTTATGGCTTGCCGATCAAAGGAACTTTTCACTGTTGCCAAGATTGATGATTATTCTCGTCAATATTTGGATCGGCGTACCTTATACGCTGTTGATGTGTTCGGGTATTTTAATGAATATTCCTGCCGATTACTACGAGGCGGCAAGGATCGACGGCGCGTCGCCCGTGCGGATATTTATGAGCGTTACGCTTCCTTATATGTTGCACGTAACCACGCCCTATCTCATTACGCAGTTCGTGGGGAATATCAATAATTTCAACGTCATATGGTTGCTGACGGGCGGTGGACCGGTCGATAATTTATATTACGGTAGTGGCTCGCAGGCGCAATCGACCGACCTGCTCGTAACGTGGCTGTACCGTCTAACGACCGACCAAAACCCCAAGTATAACGTGGCGTCGGTGATCGGTATCGTGATTTTCGTAATCAGTGCGGCGCTTTCGCTGATCACGTATAATAGAACGTCGGCGGCGAAAGGGGAGGAAACGTTTCAATGATGAACAGAACGCTTGTAAAAATACGCAAAAACGCGTCCAACGTCGCCACGTATATTATTCTTGCCGTTTTGGGCGTGCTTTGGGTGTTGCCCATTTGTTATCTCGTCTATACGGCGTTTCGCGTTACGCCCTCAACGGGGATTATCAACACCCTGTTTCCAAGTAATTTAAGGCTGGGTTTCGGGAATTTTACGCGCTTGTTTTCCGATACTATGTTTTTGCGTTGGCTACTCAATACGTTGCTCGTCGCCGTATGCTCGTGCGCGCTTACCACTTCCTTTATTTTAATGGTAAGCTACGCGTTATCGAGAATGCGTTTTAAGCTCCGTAGACCGATCATGAACGTATTGCTCGTCTTGGGTATGTTCCCAGGGTTTATGAGTATGATCGCCGTATACTTTATATTAAAGGCAATGAATTTAACAAATTCTTTGCTTGCGTTGATTTTGGTGTATTCGGGTAGTGCGGCGCTTTCGTATTATATATGTAAGGGCTTTTTCGACACCGTGCCACGGGCTATGGAAGAGGCGGCAATCCTCGACGGCGCAAGTCAGCCGATCGTGTTTTGGAAAATCATAATGCCGCTTGCCAAGCCGATTATCGTCTACACGGTGCTCACCTCGTTCATATCGCCTTGGTGCGATTTCATTTTCGTCAACACGATCATCAGCGATCGGGAGCTTTACACCGTCGCGCTCGGCTTATATAAAATGATCAACGCCGAGAAAAATAGTTTCAACGACAATTTCACCGTCTTTTGCGCGGGTGCGTTCGTCGTGGGCGCGATTATCGTAACGCTGTTTATGAGTATGCAAAGATACTACGTGGAGGGCGTTACGAGCGGCGCGGTAAAAGGATAAAAGAATAAAAGATAAGCCGTTCTTCCAAGGAAGAACGGCGATTTTTTATTTCTGATTTTTGATAACGAGCTTTTCAAGGAGTGCGACGAGCGCGTACATAACCGCCGCGAGCACGCAAAGGATAAACACGGCGCTCATAACGAGGTCGAGTTTGAACACCTGACCGCCGTAAACGATCAGATACCCGATGCCTGCTTTCGACACGATATATTCCCCCATAATCGAGCCGATCCACGCCATACCCACGTTGATTTTCAGCATAGAGATGAAGTTGGGGAGGGACGAGGGGATCACGAGCTTGGTAAGCAGTTGCCACTTGCTTGCGCCCATTGATTTTAATAACAACAGCTTATTTTCATCC
>JAZNEZ010000026.1:0-6570 GCA_045588875.1 Candidatus Scatosoma sp.
GAATTTACCCATACAATCACCGACGATTCTCGCGCACTTACGGAACGCCTTATCGTTATAAAGTCCCATTTCGTGCATAGAATATAAAATTCTGCGGTGTACGGGTTTTAAGCCGTCGCGCACGTCGGGAATGGCGCGCGATTTATTGACTGCCATAGCGTAGGCGATAAACGAGCGTTTGAGCTCGTCGTCCACCTCGATATCGAGCATTTTCGTCATTGCGAGGGTTTTCTTAAATTCCTCGGTCAATTCGGGGCTTGTTTCTTTTTTAGCCATTTTTTATCTCCCTCCTCATACGTCCAAATCGGTTACGAGCGACGCGTTCTCTTCAATGAACTGTCTGCGCAGTTCGGGGCGTTCGCCCATCAGCATAGAGAACATTTGGTCCGCCTCTGCCGCGTCTTTCATCGTTACGCGGATGAGCGTACGCGTCGCAGGGTTCATCGTCGTATCCCAAAGCTGTTCCTTGCTCATTTCGCCCAAGCCCTTATACCGCTGGTATTCGATCTTACCTTGCGCGTTCTTGTCGTATTCGATCTTTTCCTCTTCCGAATACAGATAATCGTCGTGCCCCTTAAAGCTCGCCTTGTAAAGAGGGGGCTTTGCCGCGTACACGTGCCCGTGCTCGATCAAAGGCCGCATATAACGGAACAGGAAAGTATAAAGCAAAATTCGAATATGCGCGCCGTCAACGTCGGCGTCGGTCATAGAAATAATTCTATCATAACGAAGCTTACTTTCGTCGAAATCGTCCAAAATACCGCACCCAAACGCCGTGATCATAGACTTGATTTCTTCGTTTTCAAGCACGCGGTTGAGGCGTACCTTTTCCACGTTCAAAATCTTACCGCGCAGGGGCAGGATCGCTTGGAAACGTCTATCGCGGCCTTGCTTTGCCGTACCGCCTGCCGAGTCGCCCTCAACGATATAAATTTCGCAAAGCTCGCTACGACGGTCGGAACAGTCGGCAAGTTTCCCAGGGAGGGTGGTCGAGCCGAGCACGCCCTTTCTGCGCGTGAGATCGCGCGCGTTTCTCGCCGCCTCTTTCGCCTTTTGCGCCGTGATACAACGGAGCACGAGCTCTTTCGCTACGCTCGGGTTTTCTTCCAAAAACGTCGCCATATGCTCGGAAACGCATTTATTCACGAACGTTCTGATCGTGCTGTTGTTGAGCTTGTCTTTCGTTTGCGATTCGAATTGCGCGTTCGTGAGCTTGACGGATACCACCGCCGTGATACCCTCTAACACGTCCTCGCTGGAAAGACGATCGTTTTCTTTTAATATATTCTGCTTTTTACCTGCGTCGTTGATGACCTTGGTGAGCGCCATTTTCAAGCCTGCTACGTGCGTACCGCCGTCGATCGTGTTGATATTGTTCGCGTAGCTGTAAATGACCTCGTTATACGACTCGTTATACTGAATCGCCACCTCGCAAACGGTGTCGCCCTCTTGCTCCTCGAAGTATACGGGCGCAGGGAACAACAATTCCTCACGGCTCTTGTTGAGCTCTTCCACGAACGAGCAAATACCCCCCTCGTAACAGAACGAGTCCGTCTTTTCCTGTCCCTCGCGCTTGTCCTCCAAGGTGATGCGTAAGCCCTTATTGAGGTAAGCGAGTTCGCGCAGTCTGCCCTTTAAGGTGTCGTAACTAAATACCGTCGTTTCGAAGATATCCGCGTCGGGCATAAAGGTTACTTTCGTACCCATTTCGTCGGTATCACCAACGATTTGCACGCTACGTTGGGGCACGCCGCGGTTATACACCTGCCGAAATACGTGTCCCTCGTGCGAAACTTCCGCCTCCAACCATTCGGAAAGCGCGTTCACCGCTTTCACGCCTACGCCGTGCAGACCGCTCGATACTTTATACCCCGAATCGCCGCCGAATTTACCGCCTGCGTTTACCTTGGTAAATACGACTTCGAGGGTAGAAATACCCTCTTTGGGGTGGATATCGGTGGGAATACCGCGCCCGTTATCCTGTACCGTGCAACTACCGTCGCTATTGAGGGTTACCTCGATATGCGTACAATACCCTGCGAGCGCCTCGTCGATAGAGTTATCCACGACCTCGTGCACGAGGTGGTGCAGTCCCTTTGCGTCGGTGGAGGAAATATACATTCCCGGGCGCTTACGAATATGTTCCAGACCGTCGAGGACCTGTATTTGTTCGGCGCCGTATTCGTTTTCTACTCTTTCCGCCATTTGTCTTTCTCCCGTTTCGCTTTCCCTTTTTTATATAAAAAGGGAAAATCGTTATTTTACTACTATATTATACCACGTTTTTGTAAAAATGTACAGCGAATGAACGCATATTCTTTTACAATTTTTTATTTTCGCCTATTCTTTGCCCCGAAAATCGAAAAAACGGCGTGCTTTCGTATGGTAGACGGGCATAGAAAAAATCGCCCGTTATAGGGGCGATTTTTCGCGTTCGTTTTTTATAAGCAATTTTTTTCTTTGAGTGTCTTTATCACCTCGGCGGCGATTTCTTTCGGCGAGCGGCTCGCGTCGATCACCGCGATACGCTCGGGGTATTTTTCCGCAAGCGTTTTATAACCCTCGTAAACCTTATCGTGAAAGGCTATGCCTGCCTGCTCCAACCGATCGTTTTCGTCCGCGCCCTGCTTGCGCGCAAACGCGTCCTTTGGCGAAAGATCAAAAAACACCGTGCAATCGGGCAAATATTTTTCCAACGCGAACGCATTGATTTTTTCGATAAAGTCCACGCCCAAACCGCGCGCGTACGCCTGATACGCAAACGAGGAATCCACGTATCTATCGCAGACGACGATTTTGCCTGCCGCAAGCGCAGGCTCGACTTTGTCGCGCAAATGTTGGGCGCGCGCCGCCGCGTATAAAAGCGCCTCGCATTCGTCCGTCATTTCCGCGTTTTTGCCGTTCAATAAAATTTCACGGATCTGTTCGGAAATCTTACCGCCCCCTGGCTCGCGCGTGAAAATATGCTCGATTTTATTTTCCGTCAAATATTCGATGAGCAGCTTTAATTGCGTGCTTTTGCCGCAACCGTCGCAACCCTCGAACGTGATAAATTTACCTCTCGACATTTTCTTCCTCGTATACTAATATTTTTCTATCGTTAAGCCCGAATACGTTGTTTGCGTGGTTAAGCAACGCGATTTTTTCCTGCGTGATCCGCTCGCCCTTTTTTATCAAAGGGGTGCAGGGGGGGAACAAGCCGCAATTTGCCGCGCAAACGCGGTTTTCACTTGTCGCAAGCGCCACCCATTCCGTTGCCTTTTCTTCGAAAACGAGGGGGGCAGGGTTGCGTTGAGTTTGATTTATCGGCTCGTTGGGGTATCTTTCAAACGCTATTTTCAAAAGCTTTTTCAATTTCTTAAAATCGCGCAATTTCGTCGCAGGGGAGAGATAAAAACATACGGCGTTTCCGTCGCAAAATTCCGCGTAAACGCCCCTTTCTTCTAAATATTTCTGCGCCTCGAACGCGTTTTGTCCAAACAGCGCCAAAAGCTTGGTATAATCTTCATTTACCCGTACGCGATCGTTTGCATACGCTCTCACGAGCGTTTCCAACTTTTCGTTTTTCGGGTATTTCACGGCGTATTCCACGCTCGCCATAACGGGATAGGACGGGCTCGTGGTACGGAACAATTTTATCGCCTCTTTAAGCTTTTCCGCGAGCGTTTCCGTTTTTGCCGAAACCACCGCGCCTTGGGTGAGCGCAGGCAGGCTTTTATGCACGCCGTCCACCCAAAGATCGGCATACGTGCCTGCGTACAATTCCTTATCAAAATGTAAATGTCCGCCGTGCGCGCCGTCTACGAGCAACAGCTTACCCGTTTCTTTCAAGGCTTTGAAATCGGCGATATTGCCGTAATAATCGGGGGAAGTGCAAAGGATCGCGTCCGCGCCGTTTAGAGTGGAAAGTGGGGTAAGCCCTAGCACCGCGCAGGCGTTATACACGCTGATATGCACGGGCTCTATTAAATATACCCTTTTCACGCCCGTCGCTTTTGCCGCGTGGAGCATAGCAAACACACCGCAGGTGCTGCCGTCCGTTACAATAAAGCTTTTTTTTGCGCCTAAAATTTGCGCGATATCCCTTTCCGCTTGTGCGATACAGCCGTTTGGGCAAGAAAGGTTGTCCGAAAAAGAAAGCTCGGTGATATCCCATTTGCCTATTTTATGCCCTGGGGTGTGGAAAGAGATATGCCGTTTTTTTGCGTATACGTCGAGCATAGTGTAGATATGGCACTGTTCTCTCGTCCGTTTATCCGCAAAAAATTGGCGCATCTTCAAGCCTCCGTTTTACACTTTTCGATCAGGTTGACCACGTAAAGCAGGCTTTCGTATTCAAAGCTTTTTTCCGTGCCTGCCGTTTTGAAGAACATCACGTGCATATTCTCCGCCGTGATACGCACTTGGTCTTTGCCCTCTTCGTTCTTTTCCGTTACTTGATAGGAAAACTGCTTTTTCAAATTCCCCATCGTGTCCTTGTTCGGGCATAAATTGAGCGCAAATTTGCCCTCGTAGAGAGTCGAGCCGTCGTCGTTATACACGGTTACGTCGGTAAATTCCACCAAGCCCGAGGCAAGATAGCTTTCCAGCTTTACGAGCGCGTCGCGGTATTTTTTCACGCGTTCGATATCCTTCTTCGCGCCATTTGCAAGCTGTTCTTCCGTCTTGAAACGCTTGTCCCCGTTCGCTCTCGCGCGGTCGCGGAAATCCTTTTCCACTTTCGCCTCGTCTAAGCTTTCCGCGTTTGCATACCCCTCGGTATAGTAGCCGTTGAGGTAGGTCTTTAAGGTGTAGAAATAGCTATGCTCGCTTTCAAAATCAAGATCGTACACGTAAAAGCGGTAGCCGCGCAAGAACGTTTGCAGATAGCTTGATTTATATTTCGTTTCACCCTCTTCCTCGTACGCAGTATCCACGTCGGGGATATTCGGAATGAACATTACGTCGCCCTCGTTCGTCGACAAACGCGCGTCCGTCAGCGTGTGTACGTATTCGCCTGCCGTCGTGAGGTCGTTATTGGTCGTTTCAATCACTTCATACGAAAATACTTCGCCGCTCACCGCTTTGTTCAGTTCGCTATAAAAATCGTCCGAAAGAGAACGGTTTGCGTAATGATTGAACACCGTGAACTGTTGCGAGGGGCGTACGCGCGTGGCGGTCATTGTGAAGATCAAATTCCAAAAGACGATCACCGCAACCGCTAACCCTACGATTTTCAGCCAGTCGTAGGAAACCAGTCTTGAAAGCCGTTTTTTCGTTATTTTTGCGTCCATTGTTTTCTCCCTTAATGCTACGGCGTTATTTCTTCGGTTTCATCGTGGGGAAGAGGATAACGTCGCGGATCGTCGAGCTATCCGTGAGCAACATTACGAAACGGTCCAAGCCCATACCCAAGCCGCCTGTCGGGGGCAGACCGTATTCAAGGGCGTTGATAAAGTCCTCGTCTACCTGCGCGTCGTTATTGCCTTTCGCGCGTTTTGCCTCTACCTGCTTGACCATACGCTGTTTTTGATCGATCGGGTCGTTGAGCTCGGAAAACGCGTTGCCGTATTCGTGGCCGCAAATAAAATACTCAACACGCTCGGTAAACGCCGGATTCGTGGGCTTACGCTTGGCAAGAGGGGAATTCTCCACGGGATAATCGTAAATGATCGTGGGTTGGATGAGCTTGTCCTCTACGAACGCGTCGAACAGCTCGATAAGCACCCAGCCTTTCGTTGCGTTTTCGTGTTCGAGCTCCACGCCTAGCGTTTTCGCCGCCGCGCGCGCGTCCTCGTCCGTTTGCCAGTCGTTATAATCGACGCCGGCGTACTTTTTCACCGCCTCTGCCATCGTCATTCTCGACCACGCGCCCATATCGATTTCCGTGCCTTGATAGGTGATTTTGAGCGTACCGCATACGTTTTGCGTAACCGTTTTATATAAATCCTCGATCATATCCATCATATCGAAATAATCGCTATACGCCTCGTACATTTCAATCGACGTAAATTCGGGATTATGATAAGCGTCCATACCCTCGTTACGGATAATACGCCCTACCTCGTACACTCTGTCCATACCGCCGACGATAAGCCGCTTTAAGAAAAGCTCCGTTTCGATACGCATATACATATCCAAATCGAGCGCGTTATGGTGCGTTTTGAAAGGGCGTGCGTCCGCGCCGATCTCCAAGGGGAGCAGGGTGGGCGTGTCCACTTCTAAATATCCGCGATTATCGAGGTAATTGCGGATCTCTTTGAGGATTTTCGAGCGTACGCGGAAGGTATCGCGAACGTCCTTGTTCATAATCAAATCCAAGTGACGAAGGCGGTACTTCATATCCTTGTCTTGCAAACCGTTATACTTTTCAGGGAGTGGCAACAAGGACTTCGACAAAAGCGTCAACTCCGTCACGTGTACGGAAACTTCGCCCGTTTGCGTTTTGAACACGAACCCCTTAAACCCAAAAATCTCGCCGATATCGTAGTCTTTTCTATACGACGCGTAGTTCTCCTCGCCGATATCCTGACGGGTTACGTAAATTTGCATACTGCCGCTCTTATCCGCAATATGCGAAAAGGACGCCTT
>JAZNEZ010000027.1:0-4661 GCA_045588875.1 Candidatus Scatosoma sp.
TGTGAGCCAAGGAGTTGTACAAAAGGATTGTCTTCCTAAGACCGCTTTGGCCTCCGACTTCCACTTTCTTTTTGCGTTGATTATACTTAGAGTGGAAGCTCATTTTATAAATACGCTTATTGCGGTAAACCTCCACTTTCAGCCACTGAGAAAGCGCGTTAGTAACCGAGGCGCCCACGCCGTGTAAACCGCCCGAATATTCGTAGTTACCCTGTCCGAATTTACCGCCTGCGTGTAATTTGGTGAAAACAAGCTGAACACCCGAAACCTTTTCTTTCGGGTGCACGTCGGTGGGAATACCTCTCCCGTTATCCTCTACCGAGGCACTACCGTCCTCGTGCAGAATGACTTTTACTTTGTTTGCATAACCGTTTGCCGCCTCGTCGATCGCGTTATCGACGATTTCCCAAAGAATGTGGTGCAGTCCCTTAACCCCCGTAGAGCCGATATACATACCTGGGCGCATACGCACCGCGTCAAGTCCCTCCAAAACTTCGAGATTTTTCGCGCTGTAATCGTTGTTTACTTCTTTTGCCATCTTACCCTCACCGTTGATTTTTCTTCCAATTTATCCTTATTATAACATTTTTTTTCTGATTTTACAAACGTTTGAAAGAAAATTTTTCACGCTTTTTGTTATATTTTCCACAAAATCTGCAATATTTCCTCAAAACCGAACGCAATATGTTGTGGTTGCACCGATCCTGTAAGCGGTTTTTTCTCGGGATTAAACCACACGCTTTCAATCCCTGCGTCGTTCGCCGCTTTAATATCCGCCGAAAGACTGTCGCCTATCCACACCGCTCGCTTTTTATCGAAGTTCGGGATATGAGAAAGGACGTAATCGGTGTATTCTTTCGCAGGTTTATCAAAGCCGATACACTGGGAAATGAACGCGTCCTCGATATAGTTCCAAAGCCTAGAAATTTCAAAACGTGATCTTTGAATATTCTCCGTACCGTTGGTAACGATATACACCCTGCCCTTTTTACCAAGCTCGGTTAAAAAGCTTTCCGCGCCCTGCATATAAACGGGTTTGGTCGCAAGCGCGTGCAAATATTGCTTATTGAATTCACCGCCGTCCACGCTCGTTATTCCAAGCAAGGACAAATACATCGGAAAACGTTTTTCAATAAGCTCCGCGCGCGTGAGCTCACGGCGTTCCAAGCTTTCCCAAAGACCGTCGTTTAACGTCTTAAACGTATCTAAGTAGCTTTCTTTCCATTCCAGTCCGCAATTTTCAAACGCGATTTTAAGCGCGATCGCCGATGCGCCGTGAAAATCAAGAATAGTATCATCCGCGTCTACCAAAAATATATCTTTCATTTTCCCCCCTTTTCTTTCGTTTGTACCACGGCAAGCTCTTTCAGCGCGCGTGTGCAGGCAATATACATTTCACTTTTTGTAAGTCCGTCGGGAATAACGACGACGGAGCTAAACTCCAAGCCTTTGCTTTCGTACACCGTCATAATATTGATCTTGGAACGGGAAACCTTGCCTTTCACTGCCAAATCGTTATACGATTTTCTCATATACTCTTCTTTCGTTTCCTCCGAACACACGATTGCTTTCAAGCCCTTTTTCTCTTTGAAAAACGCACTGATTGAACGGGGCGCGATTTTTTCCACGGGCGGTCCGTCGAAACCGATCGGCTGCATATCCACACCTAGCGACGAGGAAACGTATTCCACGATTTGGTTGGTATTGCGGTAGTTTTGTTGTAAACCGTACACCTCGAAATCGGGGAATACATCTTTCCATTCCCCTACCCCTCGCCACGGCGTTACGTTCTGCGCAATATCCCCGAACACGTTAAACGACGCTTTTTTATTGATTTTGCGGAGCAGTTCGTATTCGCAAGCGGAAATATCCTGTGCCTCGTCCACGAACACGTAGGAATACACGGGCGAAAGACGGTTTGTGATCTGCGAACAAATCACGCAGAGCGCGTAGGCGTCCGAACGGTACATTTTTTTTGAAGTCATACCGTATTTCGCTTTGTATTTTTTCACGGTCAAGCGATAAAAATAACGTACGATATCGATAAATCCGTCGCTTGAACCGATTTCCGAAAACTCCTTTTCACCGCGCAAATAGCTGTAAAATTCCACGAATGCGGTGTTATTTTCCCCGATAAAGCGTACCTTTTCTTTTACCTTATCAACCTCTTCCACGATTTCCTTTCTGCGCGCGATACGGTCGGCGTACGTAAACACCTCCACGCCGCCGATCTTCTGACGGAAACGGCGCAAATCGGAAATTTCCTTTTCCAAATCCTCTTTCAATTCTTCCAAACCGACAACCGCCTCTTCGGTGATTTTATCCACGTTTCGCACGACAAAAGCCGCGCTCTTATAAAAAGACGTGAGTTGGCGATAGAAATAGTCGGGCGATTTCGCGTTTTCGCTTGTCAGCGTACCGCCAAGGAAGTCCTCGATATCGAGAATACAGTTCATAAGCTCTCGGAATGGTTTAGTGTAATATAAGCCGCCCTCTTTCTTTTCCTTGATCTCGCCAAGCACGCAGCGGCGCACGCGCATAGAGGCGTTTTTCACGCCCTCGTAGGCAAGCAGTTGGTTTTTACAATTTTCCGTGATCGTTTGGATAAAATCCTTGCATTCCTCGCCCGTAAACAGCCCGTAAAGATCGTCGTAGACCTTATTAAGCCTTTTTTGGATATCCGCGACGAATTTCGGGGAGTATACGTATTCCAAATACGACCGTTCTTCCTGTTGCAAAAGATCGATTTTATCCGTAATATCAATCTTTTCGTTTTTGAGCACCTGCAAGAAATATTCAAACGCCGTGATCGTTTTCACCCGTTCAAGTTCGAGAATTTCCGCGAGTTCGTCGATAAACGCGTTGAACGAATTGCTCGGCGTGATCACAAGCACGTCGCGCGGTTTGATTTCTTCGTTATTATACATTAAATAACTCAAACGGTGCAACATAACCATCGTTTTACCGCTACCTGCACAGCCTTGAAGCACGAAATTACTCTTTTCGGGGCAGGTGATAATTTCGTATTGCTTTTCCTGTATCGTTTCGATAATATCCTTAACCGCCGATTCCTCTTTACGGCTTTTAATGATTTCGCGAAGATAGGGATCAAGCACGTTTTCCTCGTCCCGATCGGCAATTTCCTCTGCCGATAAATACTCTTTCAAGGATAAATATTCGTTTTTGAAATCGAGCACCTTGCCGCTTTTCGTACGGAGCGCACGGCGCAGTATCGTCTTATACTCGTATTCGTTGATCTTAAAGGAAGAACAACTTTTTTGATAATACCGCCTTGCAACGGGCGCGCGCCAATCGACGATTTCCAGCTTTACGTCCCCTTTTTTACCGATATAATAGCTGTTATACCCCTCGATATTATCGATCAAGTCCATACGCGCAAAATACGGCTCGTCGAAAAAGGGGCGAAAGGCGTTCATTTTTTCCTTTTCCCTTTCAATTTCCGCAAGCAGTTGACGGATCTTTACGTAATTTTCCGCGGTGTTTTCTTCCTTTTCCAAGCGCGCGATTTCCTCCGTCGCTTTTTTCACGGCGATTTTGTGCGGACGGATACGCGCGATACGCAACATCTGCATCACCGCGTCCATATGCTCGTTTTCGTAAATCGCTTGCTTTTCGTCGTCCAAAAGGGATAAAAACCATTCGTGATCGCCCGATTTTTTCGTTTCGATCAGCGATATTAATTTTTCATAATTGCTTTTACTTGCCATACCCTTTCACGCCTGCCTTATTTCTTATAATAACATATTTAATCGAAAAAGGAAACGGTTTGAACGAGGATTTTTTGAAAATTTTTTTACGCGTAAAAAAAATATTCCCGAACACCCTTTCGAGCATTCGGGAATCTTGACGATTTTCGCGATTTACGTTTTTACATTTTGTCGGGAATACCGATACCGAGGAGCGCAAACGCGTTTTTAAGCGTTTGCAAGGTCGCGTTCGTGAGGGCAAGACGGAAATTCTTCGTCCTTTCGTCCTCTGCCGATAAAATCTTACAATCGAAATAGAATTTATTAAACTTTTGCGAAACGTCCACCGCAAAACGCGCGATATACGAGGGCTCGTATTTTTCCGC
Source organism: Candidatus Scatosoma sp. (assembly GCA_045588875.1). Taxonomy (GTDB): domain Bacteria; phylum Bacillota; class Clostridia; order Christensenellales; family Borkfalkiaceae; genus Scatosoma. The sequence goes on from JAZNEZ010000027.1 coordinate 4,094, forward strand.
CGCCGCCTGTACCGTTTCGGGGAAAGTCGCAAGCGCTTTCACAAGCTCGATCTCTTCTGCCGTCAGCGTGGGGATTTCGTACGAACTTGGCACGCCGCCCTTTTGCAAAACGGAATTTGCACGCGCGCAGGTATACTGCACGTAAACGCTCGTTTCACCGTCGAAATTGAGAACTTTATCGTAAGAGAACACGATATCCTTAATTTTATTATTATACAGCGCACCGAAAATGACCGCGCCGACGCCTACCTTTTGCGCCACTTCCTCTTTGTGGTCAAGTTCGGGATTTTTCTCCGCAAGAATCGTATACGCTTTTTCGATACATTTATGAATAACGTCCTCTAAAAATACCACGTTACCCTTTCTCGTGGACATTGTTCCCTCTTCGAGGGAAACCATACCGTAAGCCACGTGCACGAGGTCTTTCGCCCATTCCTTGCCCATTAGATCAAGTACTTTGAAAAACTGGTTGAAATGCAAATTCTGCTGATACGCAACCACGTACAGACATTTAGTAAAATCGTATTCTTTTTTACGATAGGTCGCCGCCGCCATATCGCGCGTGGCA
>JAZNEZ010000028.1:0-1775 GCA_045588875.1 Candidatus Scatosoma sp.
TTTTCGAAAACGCGGAAAAAGGCGTGCGGTATTTTTGGGTAAAGCCCTCCGACGTATCCATTTACGTAGAGCGTGGCGCGGCGGATATCGGCGTGTGCGGTAAGGATATTTTGGCGGAGTATAACCCCGACGTATACGAACTGCTCGATTTGAAAACGGGCGTATGCCGTATGGCGGTGGCAGGGAAAAAGGGCTTTTACGACGACGGTGGGCATACGCTTAAAGTCGCCACGAAATTTGTGAATATCGCCAAGACTTTCTATGCAAGCAAAGGCAGAGAAATCGACGTGATCAAGCTTAACGGCTCGATCGAGCTCGCGCCCATTTTAGGACTTTCGGATGTAATCGTGGATATCGTGGAAACGGGCACGACGCTCAAAGAGAATAATTTGGACGTGGTGGAAACGATTATGCCGATCAGCGCAAGACTGATTGCCAACAAAGCGAGTTTCAAATTCAAAACGGCGCAAATCGAACGGCTTGCGGAAAGCGTGGGCGCGTTGATTGAGTAAACGGTGAAAGGATATGATTAAAATTTACAAATGCGGCGAGGTATCGCCCGAAGAGATTTTTGCGCGGAATAATCCCACGGCAAGCGTTTCGGATATCGTTTCGGGGATTATCGCGGAAGTGGTAAAAAATAAGGACGCGGCGCTCAAAGCCTACGGCGAGAAGTTCGACGGCGTGAAACTGGATTGCCTTGAAGTAACGCAAGAGGAAATCGAGGCGGCGTATTATAGCGCGGAGAAAGAATTTATTGAGGTGTTAGAAGAGGCGGCGGTAAATATCCGCGCGTTCCACGCCGAGCAAAAACGCGAGGGCTTTGCGTTGAAAAAAGAAAACGGCGTTGTCGTCGGACAAAAGATTACGCCGATCGAACGGGTTGGCTTGTACGTTCCCGGGGGTACGGCGGCGTATCCCTCGACGGTACTTATGAACGCAATCCCTGCCAAAATCGCAGGCTGTGAACAAATCGTTATGGTAACCCCCCCGTCCAAATCGGGCGGCGTAAATCCGAACGTACTCGCGGCGGCAAAGGTGGCTGGGGTGGACCGTATTTTCAAGGTCGGCGGCGCGCAGGCGATCGCGGCGCTTGCTTACGGCACGGAGAGTATACCCAAAGTAGATAAAATCGTAGGCCCTGGGAATGCGTTCGTTGCAGAGGCGAAAAAGCAGGTGTTCGGTTTGGTTTCGATCGATATGATCGCAGGACCGAGCGAGATTTTGGTGGTAGCAGACGATACGAATAATCCCGAGCATATCGCGGCGGATCTTTTGTCGCAGGCAGAACACGATAAAAACGCGAGCGCGGTACTCGTTACCGACAGCGCGGCGTTTGCGGATAAGGTTTCTTCGGCGCTTGAAAGACAGATCCCCGAGCTTTCTCGTAAAGAGATCGCAAGAAAATCGATCGACGATAACGGGAAAATTATCGTTGCGGAAAACCTGTTTGCGGCGATTGAGATCGCCAACGAGATCGCGCCCGAGCATTTAGAGCTTTGTGTAGATAATCCCTTTGATTATTTGGATTCCATCCGTCATGCGGGTTCTATCTTCATGGGCCGCAATTGTCCCGAGGCGCTGGGCGACTACTTCGCCGGTCCCAACCATACGCTGCCCACCAGCGGCACCGCGAAGTTTTCCAGCCCTCTGTCGGTGGATGATTTTGTGAAAAAGACCCAGTACACCTATTTCACACGCGAAGCACTTGAAAGCGTGTACAGGGATGTGGATGCATTTGCCCGCAGGGAAGGTCTCACCGCCCATGCCCGCAG
>JAZNEZ010000029.1:0-6487 GCA_045588875.1 Candidatus Scatosoma sp.
GGACCTATGGGTTGCAGAACGGGATTTTATATTTTGCTCCGCGATCGGTTAACGGCGGAAGAGGCGATTGCGCTCGTGCAAGAGGCGATGGCGTGTGCGCGTGATTTCGAGGGGGAAATCCCAGGGAACAGCGCAAAGGAATGCGGTAACTATCTCGATCACGACCTCGTAGGCGCAAAGGACGAGGCGAAAAAAATGTGCATAGCGTTAAAAAATTGGACAAAAAATGATTTGGAGTATAAACAATGAACGAAGTATTAAAGGCAATCAAAAGTCGCACGAGCATTAAAAAGTACAAGGATACCCCCGTACCCAAAGCCCTCATTGACCAGATGGTGGAGGCAGGATTATATGCGCCGTCGGGCTTAAACAAGCAATCGCCGATTATTTTGGTGGTTACCGACAAAGCCGTTCGCGACGAGCTTTCCAAGCTGAACGCAGGCAAAGATCCCTTTTTCCGAGCCGATCCTTTTTATAGCGCGCCCTGCGTACTCGTAGTGCTTGCGGATAAGAGCGTGCCTACCTATATTTACGACGGCTCGCTCGTGATGGAAAATATGTTGCTTGCGGCGCACGCGTTGGGGCTTGGCGCGTGCTGGATACACCGCGCGAAAGAAACGTTTGAAATGCCCGAGGGGAAAGCGATTTTGAAAAAGCTGGGCTTGGAGGGCGATTACGAGGGGATAGGCAACTGTATCGTAGGGTATCCCGATATGCAGCCGACCGAAAAGGCGCGTAAAGAAAATAGAGTATATTATATACAATGAAAACGGGCGTTTCGACAGCGTCGCTGTTTTTAAGAAAATATAACGAGGACGCGTTGCCCCTCTTAAACGAGCTGGGCGTAAAGACCGCGGAAGTATTCCTCACGACGTATTCGGAATACGGCAAGGAATTTGCGGAAAAGCTCGCAAAAGTGAAAGGGGACTTGGATATAAATTCCGTGCATATTCTCAACACGCAATTCGAACCGCAGCTTTTCAACGCCCACCCTCGCGCCCGTGCGGACGCGTTCGCGTGGCTTAGTAAGGTCCTTGATAGCGCTAACGTACTCGGCGCGCCCTATTACACCTTTCACGGTACGGCGAGGGTAAAACGCGCCTCGCGTTCGGGGAAAAAAGACGATTTTTCCGCAATGATCGACGGATTTCGCAGGATTAGCGATTTTTGTGAAAACCGCGGCGTGAAACTCTGTCTTGAAAACGTGGAATGGTCCACCTATAACCGCGTAGGCGTGTTTTCTCGCCTTGCAAGCGAGATCCCTGCTCTTTGCGGCGTGTTGGATATCAAGCAGGCGCGCATATCCGAATACCCTTACGAAAAATATTTAGAAGAAATGGGTGAACGCCTGACCTACGTGCACGTTTCCGACGTGGACGAGAGAGGGCGTATTTGCCTGCCGAGCAAAGGCGTTTTCGATTTCGAAACGCTGATTAAACGCCTCAAAGACGTTGGCTTTAACGGCGCGCTGATTATCGAGGTCTACACGGGCGATTACGGCGCGGAAACGGAATTGAAAAATTCTTGCGACTATTTGAATGAATTGTTAGAAAAATTAGGCGCAAACTGTTGACATAACGTTTTTTATTTGTTATAATTAAATAGGATTAAATCTTATTAAGGAGATTATATTATGAAAATTTATCAATGTGAACAATGCAAAAAGACGGTTATTTCGAAAGTAGAATTAAAGCTTGACGGTTGGAAAGAGCTGATCGCAGGGAGCACGGACGCGGCGCAGGAAAAGCACGTGCCCGTAGTAACGAAGAAATGCAAGCAGGTCAAAGTGGACGTAGGGAGCGTGGCGCACCCGATGACGGCGGAGCATTTGATTGAATGGGTAGCGATCGAAACGGCGCAAGGATATCAAGTGAAGTACCTTTCGGCAGACAGCGCGCCCGTATGCACGTTCTCGCTTGCGGACGGCGATTCGCTCGTGGCGGTCTACGCGTATTGTAATTTGCACGGACTTTGGAAAGCGTAAAACAAAGAATATACTTCGCAACACTTCGTTGCACTTGCGTTTTCCCTCGCTCGTTTACGGATTTGTAAACTCCCGTCGGGAAAGCCTCGTGCGCCTTGTCTTGCTCGTATCTTGCTTTGTTTTATTCGTTTTGAATTTAGTATGAGGTAAAATATGATAGAAAAAGAGGCTATGTATAAGCTCACCTACGGGCTTTTCGTGCTGACGAGCACGGACGGACAAAAACAAAACGGTTGTATCGTGAACACCGTTTCTATGCTCACGGACAATCCCAAACGCATCACCGTATTTGTGAATAAAGCGAATTACACGGAAGAGCTGATCCGTAAAACGGGCGTTTTCAACGCGTCGGTGCTGACCGAGAGCGTACCTTTCGAGGTATTCAAAAAGTTCGGGTTCTGTTCTGGGCGCGACGTGGATAAATTTGCAGGGGAGAGCTATCCGAAAACGGACAACGGCTTATATTATATCCCCGAGCATACGAACGCGGTGCTTTCGGGAAAGGTGATCGACGCGCACGATTACGGCACGCATACGCTGTTCGTTGCCGAGGTAACGGAGGCGAAAACGCTGTCGAATGAAAAGTCGGTAACCTACGAATATTACCAAAACAATATCAAGCCCAAGCCCCAAGCGCAAAAAGCGGAAGAAACGCAAAAGTCGGGCGGAAAATGGGTTTGCAAGATTTGCGGCTACGTGCACGAGGGCGAGGAATTGCCCGACGATTTTATCTGTCCTTGGTGCAAGCACCCTGCCTCCGATTTCGAGAAGATCGGCTGATATCCGTCAAATACCGACAAATAATTTTCGTAAGGTAGGAAGAAAAAGGAAATTTTCCTTAAAAACCCCAAAAAACCGCGAAAAAAGACTTGACAGACCGCCTTTTAATTGCTATAATTTTGGAGTAAATAAAAAATGCGTTCGCGCAAAGGCGGTGAATAAGGAAATGTCTACGGTAAAAGTCGGAGAAAACGAAAACGTTGAAAGCGCATTGCGCCGTTTCAAGAGAAAGTGCTCGCGCGACGGTATTATCGGCGATCTTCGTAAGAAGGAATTTTATGAAAAACCTTCCGTAAGAAGAAAGAAAAAATCGGAAGCCGCTCATAAGAGAAGCAGAAACTAACGAAAGAAAACTCACGGGATCGTGAGTTTTTTTCTTGCAAATTTTGACGAAAAGAGGTGAAGTATGTCAAACGAAAAACGGACAAGCAACGAACGTACCTTACGGGAAGAAGCGCGCCGTGCGAAATCGCGGATCAAAAGCGGTTTTTGGGCGGAGTGTAAAGAAGATTTAGGCGAACAGCTGGAAAAGGCGCGTCGCCAAGGCGTGAACGAGAGCAAGGCAGGGCGGTATTTCGCGGCGCAGGTATCCGCGAAGATTTCGGGCACGAAAGAGGACGAATTTTACCTCAAAGTCAAAGAAATGCTGCTTGCCGAGGGCGAGGTGAGCGACGCGATCGGTCGGCTTACGGATAAAGAATATTATCAAACGCTAACCTACGAAGAAAAGCAACGCTATAACCTTTCGTTAAGCGAAAAATACCTGCGCGCGCTCGAACGTTTTCGCCGTGAGTGCGAATTTGTATCCTTCGATAAAAACGCCTGAAAGTTTAATAACTTTATGAAAAAGACGGCTTAATCGCCGTCTTTTTCATATTCTACAAGCTCGTCAAGAGTAATATCAAAAAATTCCGCAAGTCGGCACAGCGTGTAGATATCCGGTGTGCTGTAACCGTTTTCATAGTTAGAGATAAGACTTTTTTTGCCGTGCAAAATTTCCGCAAGTTGTCCTTGCGTTAGACCGAGCTGGTTTCTATAAAATTTAATGTTTTCTGCAATTTTAACTTTCATTTTACTTGACAAGAGTACAAGATATTTGTATAATTATGTGTAAAGTACAAGATAATTGTACAAAAATGACGAGAGATTTAGAAATGGTATTTCCTTGGATTGTATTATTAATAGTGGCAGGAGTATTATGCATTTTAGGGGAATGGTTGTCGCATTTTCAAAACAAGTTTAATTGTATGCTTGGGGAATTTTTGAGGTGGTTTATTCCTGTCGCGGCGGTGGCGATTATCACGTTTATATGGATTAAAGGCGCTTTGATCGGCTTTTAACTTCATTGAAAATAAAAAGTCGTTTGATTTTTCGAACGGCTTTTTTTCGTGCGGAAAGGTGGAATTTCGACAAACAATCCACTTGCCAAAATTTTGCGGATATGTTATAATAATAGCGTTATGATGCAAACGAATGAAATACTTGGAAAATTGAACGACGAACAGATAAAGCCCGTGCTTGAAACGGAGGGGGCTGTGCTCGTGCTCGCCGGTGCAGGGAGCGGTAAAACGCGCGTGCTCACCTCGCGTATTGCGTATCTCGTCGAGGAAAAGGGCGTGCCGAGCGAGGCGATCCTCGCCATCACCTTCACCAACAAAGCCGCTAACGAAATGAAAGAGCGGCTTTCGCGCATTATCGACGTTTCCCGTTCTTGGGTGTGCACGATCCACAGTATGTGCGTGCGCATTTTGCGTATGTATGCAAAAGAAGTAGGTATCGACGAGAATTTTTCCATTTACAGCGAAACGGAACGCAACAATATTATCAAAAAATCCTTTCAAGAATGTGATTTTGACGACGAAAAACTACTCAAATCGGTGAAATTCCATATTGCCAATGCGAAAATGCTCGGTTTTTCGCCCGAGCGTTACGCCGAGGAATACGCAGGCGATCGGGATATCGACGAGGTAACCAAGGTCTACGTGCGCTATCAAAAACACCTGCGCGAAAACAACGCGCTCGATTTTGACGATCTTTTGAACGAAACGCGGCTGTTGCTCCGTGGCAACGAGGAGGCGCGCGAGTATCTGGGGGGCAGATTTCGCTATATTCTCGTGGACGAATTTCAGGACACGAACGCCGTACAATACGAAATCGTGAAATTGCTTGCCTCCGTGCACGGTAACCTGTTTGCAGTGGGTGACGACGATCAGTCCATTTACGGCTGGCGCGGCGCGAAGATCGAAAACATACTTCATTTTGAAAAGGATTTCAAGGGCGCGAAAGTGTTCAAGCTCGAACGCAATTACCGTTCCACGAAAACCATTCTCCGCCTTGCGAACACCGTGATTAAAAACAACGGACGCCGCAAGGCAAAAACGCTTTGGACGGAGAACGACGAGGGAAATCCTGCCAAGGTGTACGAGGCGGAAGAGGAGAGCGGCGAGGCGCGGTATATCGCGCACACGATCGCAGGGCTCGTGGGCAGGGGGTATCGCTATTCCGATTTCGCCGTACTTATGCGGCTCAACGCCCTCACCCGTTCGTTCGAGCAAGAGTTCACTTCCGACGCGATTCCGTTCAAGGTATTCGGCGGTTTCAAGTTCTTCGAACGCAAAGAAATCAAAGACCTTTTGGCATATTTGCGCCTCATTAACAACCCTTTTGACAGCGAGGCGTTGGCGCGCATTATCAACTTCCCCAAGCGCGGAATCGGCGCGAAAACGGTGGAAACGCTGCAAAATTACGCCTTTGAAAACGAACTTTCCGTGTACGAGGCGTTAATCGATTTGGAAGAAATGGGCTTTTCGGGCGCGACGAAACAAAAGCTGACGGAATTTCGAAACCTCGTGAAAGAATGGATTATCGACAGTCAGGAATTGCCTGTGAACGAGCTCGTAAAAAAAATCGTGGTGGACACGCGTATGCGCGAGGCGTACGCCGACGATTCGGACGAGAGCATAAACAAGCGCGCGAATATAGAAGAATTTATCAATTCCGTAGACGAATACTGCCGTTTGAACGTGGGTGCGTCGCTTACCGATTATCTCAATCAGGTAACCCTTGCCTCCGACACCGACGATATGGACGACGGAAATTACGTAACGCTTGCCACCGTACATTCGGTGAAAGGTTTGGAATTTAGGTGCGTGTTCGTGTGCGGTATGGAAGAAAATATACTGCCCGTATCCCGTGCAGTGGGCAACGACGACGATATGGAAGAGGAGCGACGGCTGATGTACGTGGCGATCACGCGTGCAATGGAGCGGATCTATCTCACCCGTTCGAAAAGCCGTTATCTTTACGGTAAGCGCGAACCGACGATGCGTTCGCGATTCTTAAAGGAGCTTTCCTCCGAGCTCGATCTGCCCAAGGAAACGCGGTCTTTTTCGCGCGGCTACGGCGATTACGACGATCCCGAAAGCTACGGCAATTCCGCGTACGGTGGGGGCAGGTATGCGTCGAATTATTCCTATCCTTACGGCTCTCGCAACGCCGATCGGGAAAATTCCACCGTCAAACGCTCGGCTTGGAACGGTGGCACGACCTACGGCGCGTCGGGCTCTTATAACAGCCATTCGACGACTACGAAAAGGGAAAGCGGTTTCACGTACGGCGGCGTGGGCAGAGCGCCCGTAATGGCGAAAGCTACGACGGGTGGCAAGGATTTGAGCGCCTTTAAGACGGGCGTAAAGGTCAAGCACCCCAAGTTCGGCGTGGGTA
>JAZNEZ010000030.1:0-2865 GCA_045588875.1 Candidatus Scatosoma sp.
AGAAAAAAGGGAAAGTACGCACGAAATGCGCGCTCATTCCCGAGGAAACGAGCAAAAATTATGAAAGATCATCAAGAAAAAGAAATTCTCGAAATTTTACAAAGCAATCAATACGTAACGATAGACGAAATCGCAGCAAAGCTTTTCGTGAGCCCCTCCACCGTACGCAGAAAATTAAACGCCTTACAAAGAAAGGGGTTAGTAACGCGTACGCACGGCGGCGCACAGCTCAACGACGAGAATAATTTCTTTCCCAGCTTCACGTTCCGCGTGCACCAAAACAGCTTTGAAAAGAAAAAAATGGCGCTCTCTGCAATCAAGCTCATTAAAAACGGCGATCTTATCTTCCTCGATGGTACGACCTCGGCGTTTTTTATCGCGGAATATCTCTCGGAATTCAAAAATATCCGCGTGATTACGAACGGAATCGATACGCTTTCCGTGCTCGCAAAGCACAACGTTACCGCCTATTCCACGGGCGGTTGCATACAGGAAGTCAACCGCTCGGTACTCGTCGGACATTACGCCGAGGAAATGATCGCGAATTTCCACGCCGATATCGCGTTTTTCTCCGCGCAATCGGTGAATAACGACGGGGAAATTTACGATTGCTTTGAAGAGGAGAACGTAATTCGAAAAGCAATGATCAAGCACGCGTCGAAAAAGGTGTTCCTCTGCGATAACACGAAATTCGGCAAGACCTCGTTATTTCATCTATGCTCGCTCAACGACGTCGATTATATCGTCAGTAACGACACGATCCCCTCGTTCGTCCAAGCGGAAAAATTTCCGCAAATCATCACCGAATAACGCTTACGGACTTCCTCGCGAAGTCCGTTATTCATTCCTTGAATTGATAACGGTAAAGCTCGGCGTACAGGCCGCCCGTTTGCACGAGCTCTTCATGCGTGCCGCGCTCGGTGATCTCACCGCCCGTTACGACGAGTATCTCGTCTGCATTCTTCACGGTGGAGAGCCTGTGCGCGACCACGAGCGTCGTTCTGCCAGCCGACAGTTCAGCAAGCGAACTTTGCACCTGCATTTCCGTCATATTATCTAGCGCGCTCGTCGCCTCGTCTAAAATGAGTACAGGCGGATTTTTCAAAAATGCACGCGCGATCGAAATTCTCTGTTTTTGTCCGCCGGAAAGTTTCACGCCGCGCTCGCCCACTTCCGTGTCGTAGCCGTCGGGGAGCGTCATAACGAATTCGTGAATGTTCGCGCGTTTTGCCGCGACAATCATTTCCGCCTCGCTTTTATCGGGCGAGCCGTAAAGGATATTATCGCGGATACTTCCAGAAAAGAGGAATACATCCTGCGCAACGAACGCGATCTTTTCACGCAAGGTTAACGCGGAAACGTCGTTTATATCCACGTCGCCGATCGTGATTTTTCCGCTATCGCGAAGGTAAAAACGGGGCAAAAGATTACAGATCGTGGTTTTTCCACCGCCCGACGCACCGACGAGCGCCACCGTTTTACCCTTTTTCACGCAAAACGAAACGCCTTTGAGTACTTCCGCGCCGCCGTCGTCCTTGGATTTATAGCCGAATTTCACGTCCTCGAACACCACGTCGCCGTCCATAGCCGCTCGAACGGGATTTTCGGGCTCGTATTCGGAGGGCGTGTCCATCAGCTCGCAAAAACGCTTAAAGCCCGTCAAGCCGTCCTGAATTTGTTCAAACAATGAAACGAGGGTACGAATGGGCGTTAACAGCATTGTGATATACAAAATAAAGGCGGTGAAATCGGGGCCCGTAATCTGCCCAAAATAGAAGAGCAGACCGCCCGAAACGAGCGCAATTAAATATAAAAAGTCGTTGAACGCCGACATACCTGCTTGAAATCCGCCCATAGCGCGATAGGATTCGCTACGCGCGCGCTTGAATTGTCCGTTCACCTCGTCGAATTTTTGCGTTTCCGTTTTCTCTGCGTTATACGCTTTGGTAACGCGTACGCCCGACACCGACGATTCGATCTCCGCGTTGAGCGCCGCCACCTTTTTACGCGATTCGTCGAACGCTTTATTCATTCGCCCTCTGGCTTTCGCAGCGAAAAAGATCATAAAGGGCACGTAGCAAACTACGATTAACGAAAGCCAAGGATTGATAAGGCTTAACATCACGAGCGCGCCGATAATGGATATGAACGAGTTGAACATATCTTCGGGTCCGTGATGCGCAAGCTCGGACACCTCGAAAAGGTCGTTGACGATTCGCGACATCACGCCGCCCGTTTTATTTTCGTCGAAAAAGGAAAAGGGCAACGTTTCGATATGCCGAAACAGGTCCTTTCGCATATCCCCTTGTAAACGTACGCCCAAAACGTGCCCCCAATATCCCACGATAAACGTAAGCACGCATTTGAGGGCGTAAATAGCGGCAAGTACGATCGCCCAAGTAATGAGCAAGCGCAGGTTTGAATTAGGCACGTAATCGTTCATAATATTGCGCGCGATCATCGGGTAAAACATATTGCAAACCGAGATCGTAAACGAGCAAATGAGGTCGATAAAAAACAATTTTCTATGCGGTTTATAATAGCTGAAAAAACGTTGGACTGTTTTCATATTTTTCTTCCGTTTGATTTTTTATATATTATATCATAAAAATGCAAAAAAATCAAGCTTGTGCACGCCGTTATTCATACCAGTCGTCGTAAATATTCACTTCAAAGCTTACCGTTAAAACGTCCTCGAAAGTCAAGCTTATAATTTTCATTTGTAATTGATTATATTTTTTCATTCGTATTTCCCCCGTTTAGCGCACCGTTTCCAAATCGTCCAAGCTAAACGTAACCGTCAAAATACCGTTGGCGTACGTTTGTACGGCGTTTTTCACCCGTTTCACGTTATACGTAATTCCC
>JAZNEZ010000031.1:0-1587 GCA_045588875.1 Candidatus Scatosoma sp.
CCGCCCGTCGCTAAAATAATATCCGCTTTTTTCATCAGCCACGCGGAAGTTTCCACGCTCGGCTCTTCTATCCAACCGATAATATTCTCGGGTGCGCCTGCCTTAACCGCCGCGTTGAGCACGATCCTCGCCGCCTCGATCGTACATTTTTTTGCGCGCGGATGGGGGGATATAATCAGCCCGTTGCGCGTTTTCAAACAGATCAAGCACTTAAAGATCGCCGTAGAAGTCGGGTTAGTGGTCGGAATCACCGCCGCCGCAACGCCGATCGGCTCTGCGATACGCGTATATCCGTTCGCCTCGTCGCGTTCGATCACACCGCACGTTTTATCGTTTTTATATCGGTTGTAGATATACTCGGCGGCGTAGTGGTTTTTCAGCACTTTATCCTCAAATACGCCCATACCCGTTTCTTCCACCGCCATTTCCGCGAGTGTAATTCTCGCCGCGTTCGCCGCGGTTGCCGCCGCCTTGAAAATCTCGTCCACTTTTTCTTGCGAAAAGTTAGAAAACTCCGCTTGTGCCGCAAGCACGCGCGTTAATAATTGTTCGTTATCCATAAAAATAAAACCCCCTCTCGGCGACGTTTCCGCGCCCGAAAAGGGGTTGAACGACTCGCCGTTTCAGCGATCGCCCGTCTTGTACAATTTTCCAGCCAAAATGGCAAGCGACGCCGCCAGATCCTCCGTTTTCAGTACGATATCTTTGGGCACACGGAGCGGAGCCGGCGCGAAATTCCAAATCGCGCGCACGCCTGCGTTGACCAAACGGTTGACGACCTCTTGCGCCGCCGACTTCGGCACGGTAACGATCCCGAGCGGAATTTTATGCTCCGCCACGAACGTTTCCATCTCGTCCAAATGCAGAATTTCTTTGCCTGCCACCTTTGTTCCTACGAGCTTTTCGTCGAGATCGAACGCCGCCACGACGCTTAAACCATTGCTTTTGAATCCCTCGTAGCCAAGGAACGCTCTGCCTAATCCCCCTGCGCCGACGATCACTGCCTCGGAAAGATTGTCGTATCCCAAAAATTTTTCAATATCCACCATCAAACGGCTGACGGCAAACCCTAATCTCGGTCGTCCTGCCTCGGACGAAACGAGCGCGAGGTCTTTGCGTACAAGCACCGACGATACGGAAATATTTTGCGCAATAACCGTCGAAGAAATGTACTGTGTGCCCTTGGAATTTTCTTCTTGTAAATAATGCAGGTACAGCGGCATTCTCGCAACCGTCGCTTTGGATATCTGCTTTTCCTCCGTTTTATTCAAATCTTTCATTCCAAAACCGCCTCCACGCGATGAATGGGAAACCCTTTCTCTACCCATTTTTGTTCGTATTCGGTAACGATATTCCATGCAGGATTCCCGTTTTCGTGCAAATCGTAGGACACGTCCGCCAAAGCAAACCCGCACGCGCGGTACTCCTCCAACGAAAACTCGAAAAATTCCCTATCGTCCGTCTTTTGCAAAATACGCCCACCCGCTTTCAAGAGCTTTTTATAAACCTCCAAAAAATTACGGTGCGTAAGTCTTTGGGTCGCATAGCCGAGCTAAGTCGGAGGCCAAGCGGTCTTAGGAAGACAAT